>CAZADN010000096.1:0-7766 GCA_964483895.1 uncultured Legionellaceae bacterium | reverse complement strand
AGACTAGTAATTATCAAACTAGCTAACAAAATTATGGTTATAAGGCCTACAAATTTATAATTTGCTTTCGCTTCCAAACTCTGGCTCCATATTATCTATCACTAAAATACTCAGCTATCAAGGGATCTTTATTTTGCATTAAAGACTCAATTGGCTCAATACTTCTAACTACTCCATCACCGATAAAAGCAACTCTGTCTGTAGTTCTACGCATTGAATCCACATCATGACTTACAATTACAATTGTTAAATTTAAAGCATCACGTAAGTATAAAATTAATTCATCAAACTGCTTAGCACTCAGAGGATCCAGACCTGAAGTAGGCTCATCCAAAAATAATAACTCCGGATCCATGGCTATTGCACGAGCAGCTGCTGCGCGTCTTTGCATACCTCCGCTTAATTCCGAGGGATATTTAACTGAAGCCTCCATAGGCAATCCAATTAATGAAATTTTCAACAAGGCCAACTCTCGCATAAAATTTGCATCTAAATTTGCAAGCTCATGCATTGGAAACATAACATTTTCCAAAACAGTCATCGCTGAAAATAAAGCGCTATGTTGAAACATAACACCCCATCGTCTACGAATTGTATTTGCATCATATTCATTAATATTAATTATTTCTTTACCAAAAACTTTTATCGACCCAGCAGTTGGCTTTAATAACATTAATATACTACGCAGTATAGTAGTTTTACCACTACCACTGCCACCAATAATTGCAAAAATCTCACCCTTTTTTACAGAAAAATTAACATCTGTATGCACCCATGATGTACCTAAATAATTTTTTAAACCAACAACTTCAATTACATTTTCACTCATAATCTTAACCAACTATAAATAATTGAATAAACAGCATCAGTTATAATTATGAGAAATAAAGCCTGGACAACGCTTCTAGTCGTTTGCGAACCAACACTATCCGCATTAGCCTGCACTTGAAATCCTTGAAAGCAACCAACTAATGAAATTAATATAGCAAAAGTAGGGGCTTTATACATACCAAGCATTAATTGTTTAAGTCCAACATCATTCTGTAAGCGTGTCAAATAATCAAAATAACCTACATGTAGCTTATATTTAGACATTATCATTGCGCCTAATACACTAAAAACATCGGCCCAAAAAATTAATAATGGCAACATTATCATAAGCCCAAGCACTTTAGGAACTACCAATAATTCTGTTGGCGAAAGTCCCATAGTATAAAGAGCGTCAATCTCTTCATTAATTTTCATACTACCAATTTGCGCAGTAAATGCCGAGCTCGTGCGCCCTGCGACAATAATCGCTGTAATTAACGGCGCAAATTCGCGAAATATGGCCATTCCGGACAAATATGCTATAAAACTAGTTGCGCCATAAGTTTCAAGTTGTAAGCCCATTTGATATGCTAATACCACGCCGATTAAAAATGACAACAGTCCAATAATTGGTAACGCATATAACCCAGTAGATGCCATGTTAGAAATAATACTAGGGATTTGAAAACGATGCCAATTTGCAAACGCTGAAAGCAATTTATCAACCAGATCGCCAATTAAACTCAAAAACCCATTAGCCTGAGATAACTTATACGAAGCTTCCTCACCGATTTTGTATAAAAGTTTTTGTTTTTTATCCTCTTCAGGTTGAAATTGTATATTTTTATCTTTGGTTGATACTAAATGTAGAATGTTCTGCCTTTGCTTGGTAAAACCAACTATTTTCACACTATTTCCAGCGGCAATTAACATTTTTTTATAATCAAGAATTGTTAATGCACCAGCACTATCAAAGTTTGAAATATTACTCCCATCAATAATTAATTCTTGT
Source organism: uncultured Legionellaceae bacterium (assembly GCA_964483895.1). Taxonomy (GTDB): domain Bacteria; phylum Pseudomonadota; class Gammaproteobacteria; order Legionellales; family Legionellaceae; genus 2-12-FULL-35-11. The sequence goes on along the minus strand of CAZADN010000096.1, from coordinate 5,944 downwards.
GCAGTGGGATAAGTTTCTGCTTTTAGACTTGCGAAAACTTCCTGGATAAGCGTGATAGTCCAATTCCCATGACACCAGTAGGTATTAGCCTCTTTATCAAACTTAATGGTTGCACTATCCATAATTATTCCCGTATTGCATTATGTAATATAATAAAAGATTAAAGGCTAATTTAAAAGACTGGCTAAGTCCTGCCTTATCTACATCCCAGAATACATATAATTAACCGCTGCAAAATCCTTCTTACTTATTCTATTCCTTTGTCCAATTTCAACATTATCCAAAAGTGGAATAATAGTCTTCTCACCATTTTTAGAAAAGGCATACGCACTATAATGCATAACAGAATTGTAATCATATTCACCAATATCTTCGCCATCTCTTACATGTTGATTAAAATTAAAAATATGTTCAGGCTCAATATTATCCCACATGATCTGCACATAATTGTCTCTATCATTACGCGACTGTTCATGCCATAAACCAAGCGCATGACCTATTTCATGAGCGACTGTCATCTCTTTACAAACTGAGCTGATTTTAATAGGCTGCTCTCCACCTTGATACCCAACATACGATGAATTTGTCTTGCTATAGGAAGGAATAAAATTTACGTAATCAGGATATTTTTGAGCATCATTTTTACCAAGTTCAATAAATTTAATATTAGTACTTTTAGACCAATGATTCATTGCTGATAAAATAGTATATTGACATTGCAGAGAGAACTCATCAGAAATTTTATAAGGCATTTCACCATTAGGCCAACGACCACCACTTAACTTAACTAATACTACCGCTTGCGGGGAAATAGAACTTTTATCTCGCATACTGTCGAGCTTTTTTAAAATAATATCGCCTTCAACGATAGCGTAGCCAGAAACTTTTTCATAAACTATATTTTGTGTACCATAAGCCTTATCATAATATATAAAGCTCCCATAATTATTAGCCGCGAAAACATTACTTAAAATACAACCCCAAATTAATAAAGTAATTAATATCTTTTTCATTATCAAAAACCTCCGATCTTTTACTCTACGTTTCGCGACTTGTCAGCGAAATTTAATGCGATTTTATACAATTCATTTTTAGGCTTATCAGTAAGCTTAGCTGCAATCTTAACTGCTTGTTTAAGTGGTAGCTCTTGTAATAACTCCTGTAAAATAGTCAAATCTAGATTATCTTCACGCGCTAATTCTCGTGCTGGAATAATTAGCACAAACTCCCCTTTTATATGCTGCGAGTCTGCTTGCAACCAACTCAAAACCTCAGGCACAGAAGCATGCATAAATTTTTCATAAGTTTTGGTCAATTCTTTTACCAATACCAGTGAAGTATCCTCACCAAATACTTTACCAATATCAACTATGCAATCACAGATTCTATGCGTAGATTCATAAAAAATTAATGTATGCGATAAAGTTAACAACTCCTGAAGACGCAAACATCTGGCTTTGCTTTTTGCTGGTAAAAACCCAAAAAAACTAAAACTATCACATGGAACTCCCCCAGCTTGTAATGCCGCAACAAATGCGCATGCTCCAGGAATAGGCACGACATCTAGACCTCGCTTACGTGCCTGGCTCACCAATGCATAACCTGGATCGCTAATTAATGGAGTACCAGCATCGCTTACTAAGGCAAAACTTTCACCTGATTCAAGCTTATTAAGTATTTCGTCTGCCTTGTCTTTTTCATTATGATCATGCAGAGAACGAATTGCGTTTTTTATTCCATAAGAATTTAAAAGTTGCAGAGTATGCCTTGTATCTTCCGCTAAAATCATATTAACTGATTTTAATATTTCCAAAGCTCGTAAAGTTATATCACTTCTATTGCCAATAGGGGTCGCAACAACAAATAGTGTGCCGTTTGTAGTTGCTGAAGTTGCAATCATAGTTTATCCTTCTGCCTTATTATCTTGAGAATTTATATATGCGAAGCTCAAATCACATTCAAAAATTGTTATCTATTTTACTATATTGCATATTATTTGTCAGCTGCTCAAAGCTACCAAATACTAAAAATATTCAAAGCACTCCACATGCAGACAATCCATATACCATGCCAGCCAATGGTTATCTTGCGCTTGCTAAAAATCATGAAGGGGAAGAAAAACAATCGTTATTAATTTCAGCTTCAGGCCAATTTATCTTCGAAGGCAAATTAGCTAAGTCTCAAGATATTTTAAACAAAATACAACCATCAACCCCAATTATCACCGCCGAAAAAAACTTATTACAAAGCAAAATATATCTTATCCAAGAACAACCAGAAAAAGCCATCGCGATGCTTGCAAAAGTTACTAACATACATAACCTACCTGTTTACTATCAAATACAATATCATGAAATGTTAGCTAGTGCATATTTTGTTACTAATCATGAAATAGAAGCTGTACATGAAAGGATTAAACTTGATAATTTACTTGAAGACAATACCTCAAAAAATAGCAATCATCTCGCATTATGGCTTGCTCTCACCTCGCTTTCTGAGCCAGAAGTTAATATTTTAGCCGCCGAATCATCAGACGATAAAGTTTTAAATGGCTGGATTCAATTAGCCAGTATCTCACGCAGAAATACTAACACCCCCCAAGAAAATATTACCCAAATTCAAAAATGGCAAACCAAATTTCCAAATCACCCAGGAAATCAAGTTTTACCAGACCTAAATAGAGTTCAGGGCTTAATGTTTCCCAAACCTCAAAAAATCGCTTTATTACTACCTTTAAGCGGTAGTTTATCTGGCCCAGGTCAAGCTATTAGAGATGGTTTTATGGCTGCTCTTGAAGCAAGCTCTGAACAGTACAATATTGGCGTACGACTTTATGATACAAATGCCGACAATGTCAAAAATCTCTATGCAAAAGCTATTGAAGATGGTGCTAATTATGTTGTCGGGCCACTTGCCAAAAATCAAGTTGCGGAAATAGCAAAACTTGACCATCCTGTTCCAACACTACTACTAAATGAAACGGAAATTAAACCAACAAATAATGCCTATGAATTCGGCATATCACCAACTAATGAAGCCCTACAAATAGCTCACAAAATCAGAAAAAAAGGTTATGGACATGCTTTGGTAATAGCACCAGAAGGAACATGGGGTAAAGAGATTGTTGATACCTTTGCCAACCAATTCCGTAAAACTGGAGGGCAAGTAATAGAAACTTTTTACTTTGGCCCTGAAGATGATTTAACCACCGCAATTCGCGACCTTTTGCACGTTCCCTCAGAAAGTGTAATCAAACAAAGAGCTCAGCAAAATAGTCATGAACCTTTGCGCCGCCAAGACATTGATGTAATATTTTTAGTAGCTTACCCAACTAAAGCTCGCCAAATAGTCCCAACTTTGCGCTATTTTTATGCGGGGAATATTCCTGTTTTCGCAACATCTAACGTCTACTCAGGTTCGATTAACACAAGCTTAGATAGAGATTTAAATAACGTTATTTTCTGCGATATGCCATGGGTATTTCACCATCAAATACAAAACCAAAACTGGCCGGAACAATATAATAGTTATAATCGTCTTTATGCCTTAGGCATGGATGCGTTTGCGCTATCATCACAATTAAATAAACTTCTATTATTCCCAGCCGTAGGTATTAATAACAAAAGCGGGATTGTATATTTAAATAACGGCCAAGAAATCTCAAGAATCTTAGTATTCGGAAAATTTATTAACGGTAAAGCCGAGTTAAAACCATACATGTAGCCTTATTCCTTCTCCCGCTAGCGGGAGAAGGTGCCAGAAGGGCGGATGAGGGCAGCTCAAAAAAGCATATTGTAATATGCTAAAATCCAATGCTAATATCAAACAAGCTTTCATCAAAAAAAGAATAACACTCACATGAAACCTAATTATCTTCTCTGTGCATTAACATTATTAATTACCCAAGCAAAATTAACCTACGGCGGCACATTATTTGACATAACCGCAACTGGCGGCTCACAAGAAATGATATCAATTTCACTTTGCCTTAATGGCAAAGGACCTCTTTCTTGTCAAAACTACATTGTTAACAATTTAAATCTAAGCATATTAAGCACTATCCCTAATCATACTTATTCTGGAAACATGTTTTATGAAGGTCAAGCTGGAGATTTGATTAAATTATTACCGGTTTCGCCATCTAGTTAAGCATTTTTTTGTTTATCTATAAGAGGTATAATTTCAGCATCTTCGACAGGCTCTTTTTTATACATTGTTGTATGCCCTCCATATAGTGTTTCTCTAGTAAACAATTCAGGGCTTACTCCCGTTCTTGATGTTTTAATAATTTCCAAGATTCTTTGTTCTTTCTCAAATGCAGAAAGCTTTTTATGTTTACTCGGGCCTAATAAAAAATTTTTAAAACTATCAAATTGCCCTTGGTTGAAAACCGGTTGGCTTGTTTCATTGCCATCCTTATCTATCCATTTAGTGCTTTCAGGTTTGTAACATTTTTTTATAAACATAGATACTGCAACAGCTGCTATTAAAATTCCCAATAATAAAAATATATAAGTTGGCGCTCCGGCAACAGAAGAAGGCAGGAATAGAAAATTAATCACTAACGCGCCTGGTATAAATAACCTATTCGCAGTCTCCCGACAACTTTCAAGTTTTTTATAAAGTAAAGTATCGTCTTTGTGACCAACTTGCGCGCCTTTTTGCAAGATTTTCAAATATAACTGCTTTTGTTGATTTTCAGTAAGCTTTTTGCCTTCGCTTATAAACAAACTAATTAAATCATGATACGCTTCTTCTGCTCCACTTTTATCACGCTTAATGCCACGATATTCAATATATGAATTTGCGGAACGCCACAAAACTGTTGATGCAGCTAAAGAAATAGCGCCAAACATAGCTAATGACATCGGTAACGTAAATGAAAAAAGCCCTGCATAAAAAAGACAAAACGCCGAAAAAGCTAGAACTATAGTTGCCGCATAAACAATATCTGAATATAAAAATAATTTTTTATCTTGCCAAGCGCCCTCACAACTTTCCATAGAAGAATGGATTGATTTTAATTGCCAATAAAGAAGTCTAAGGTCACGTTTAAGATTTTCGTCTGATAATTTATTTATAATTTCTTCTAATTCTCTGAGGCGCTGTTTAGTCATAGCCAAATTGTTATTTTTAATGGCATTTTCCAAGTCAATTAACTTGCTCTTTACTGTTGCATCTTTTTCTACTAGAGAGCTTTTAATTAATGCGAGTAATTGCTCTTTATAACCAGCGATATCATCTTCATACTCTTTTTTGTCATCCTTATAACGCCATAAAGCAACGCCTAAATCCATACATAATAATATTCCGGTAACCAAGTCACCAATATTTGCCATTAACCCAAAGCCGCACAACCAAAAACAACACGCTAAATTTGCTACACCCCAGATTAAATCATTAACAATTCTATCGCGGCGTAATTTCAAGTGCGCATACGCCATTTCATAAGCTTGAATTTTTAAACGTTGTTCGCGTACCTTAGCATCATAGTACGCTCCTCTTACACCCTCTAAATGAATGGCTGATAAAAATAAATATAAAGTCCAGCTTACCTGCGTTGCAAAAATAGTAATAGGCAATAATAAACCATGTGCGGTATCAATAAATAACTCGATAACTAATCTATTCCAGAGCCAACAAAGCCTAATTGCATTTCCGCGGCGTAACAGATTATAGGCATAATCGCTATCTTGTTGTTCTTCATCTTTATCTAATACACCTTCGAATATATTTGAAATTTTAGGTTTTAATGGTTCTAACTTTTTAATAAAGTCGTCGGCTTCATCCTTAGTTTTACCCCTAAGTAAGTAAATGATTCTTGCACTTAAGCAAATATTTCTATAACAAATCGCAAGTTCGGTATCAGGGCTGATTACCGCATCAGCCTTTTCGCTTACCGCCCAGTATCTTGCTAGATAATGATAAAGATAGAAATAATTCT
>CAZADN010000095.1:0-7776 GCA_964483895.1 uncultured Legionellaceae bacterium | reverse complement strand
CTGTTGAACCTGTCATACCAGCGGAACCTTGACTTCCGGTCGCACCTGTAGAACCAGTTGCACCTGCAGAACCTTGTATTCCGGTAGCACCTGTAGAACCAGTTGCTCCATCAAAACCTTGTATTCCGGTAGCACCTGTTGAACCAGTTGCTCCATCAGAACCTTGTATTCCAGTTGCACCTGTGGAACCAGTTGCTCCATCAAAACCTTGTATTCCAGTTGCACCTGTGGAACCAGTTGCTCCATCAAAACCTTGAATTCCAGTTGCACCTGTAGAACCAGTTGCTCCATCATAACCTTGTACTCCAGTTGCACCTGTGGAACCAGTTGCTCCATCAGAACCTTGTACTCCAGTCGCACCTGTTGAACCGGTTGCTCCATCAGAACCTTGTATTCCGGTAGCACCTGTTGAACCAGTTACACCCGCAACACCTTGACTTCCAGTTGCTCCTGTACTTCCTTGACTGCCTGTGGCTCCGGTTGGTCCTACTAAACCAACTCTTGATATCATACAACTTAAAACAATTCTTAATTCCGCGCCACTTACGCCATTTTTCCCTCTTGGTAAGTTATTTAAACATTCTTCAGGATCTAAAGCATAAATCGCTTTTGTTGCTAAAGCCGAAAAGACAAAAGCCAATAGGTTCTTACATTTAATTTTTATCTTCATATTTAGATATTTATTTCAACAGTGAGTAAAATTGCTTGCAAATTTGGAGATCCTTTTAAGGAAGTTTCTCCAGTATCTACATTTAAATTTATTAATTTAGGATACCGTCCAAAAAATTTTTGGTAATTAATTGATATACGACTTTTTGAAAAAAGTGTCACTCCTGTGCCAAATTGCATGTCAGGCTGCCATACATAACTAGTTCTTACATGTGCACCATTAATTGCCACATTTTCATGTACAAATCCACCCTTAAAATTGAAAAAAAACATTTTATATGGTTCAACACGTAAGGTTAATAATAGATCTGCTGGTGTTGATACAAACAAAGTAACTGGTAAACTATTTTCACCAAGAATACTGGTACTAGTTTCTGTTAATAACATTTGTGTACCGTTTTGAAAACCGAGCTCACTGCCAAATTTCATGCTTTTGGATAAATTGATAAATGAACCTAAACTAATTCTATAAATTCCAGATTGTCCGGTACTTGCATATGCGTCTTGCAATCTACCATATCCACCACTTAATCCAGCATAAAAAGTAACATGTTCTTGCACACTTTTAGCTTTTAAACAAAGATAGTTACAATCATCATCGGCATGAATAAGACTAGAAAAAACAAAAGATACTAAAACAAAGGTCTTAAAAAGGCTTTTAATATATAATTGATTTGACATGCTACAATCAATTTCCCTATTAATTGACAAGGATTTAATTTATCAAAACACAAGGACCGTAGCAATTATATTTTTAAAATAAATCTTAAAAATGGTATGTTGAACTTTTTCAAGTCAACATACCATGGTACTTGTTAACTATAAGGTCTAACTATTACAGTTGTTCCTATATCCATAAAGTCTTCATTTAACCATTTAGCAGCACCTGGTAAGACTCTTATACAACCATGACTGGTATTATAATTTGGAACCTCATAAGCAGCATGAATTGAATATCCACCATTAAAATGCATACAATATGGCATCCTAGCACCACCGCCTGTTTCTATAGGATAAATACTTGACTTACAATCTTCACCCTTCTTAGAATACACGCGATATGTACCTGTTGTCGTACGACATGGTCTACCAACATCTGGACAAAAATCTTGCCCACCTGAGGCACTTCCGGTTGCAACACGATTACCTTGTGCATCATAGGCAGCCCAAGCCGTAAGTTTAGGATCAAAAATAAATACTTTACGACCAGTTGCTTCACGCTGCGTAGGGAAAGAATAACTACCCCTACCATCAGCATCCATACTTTTCGTATAATGTGTGTTCCCATTATCATCCACAATAGGAACTGAATCAGAAGCACAAGCTCCTAATAACACGCCAAATGCGATTGTTGTTACTTGTTTTGTAATCATATAAAATCCTCCCTTCAAACTTATTATCGGGCAGGATGTAAAAAAGATTAGCGTTTTTTGTAAAAAAAATACATTATATATATTTTTATCAGCTATAAGTATAATAAAAAATCATTTAAAATCATGCGGTAACATAGCAACAATCGCAAGCATTAACTGCTCATCGCTGCACTCAAAACAACCACCTCTCGCAGGCATTGCATTTAAACCTTCTGAAGTGTGAGCAAACATTTTTTGCATACCTTGTTTAATACGCGCATCCCAATCAGCTTTTACACCTATACGTGGTGCGCCAAGCTTAATTAATGGTTTTTCAGCATGACAAACAGCACAATAATGCTGAATAATTTTTTGACCCTCATTTTTAGAACCAGCAATTGAATTTAAAAACTCTTGGGGATGATGGCTACTTGCAAAAGTAACAAAGCTTAAACCAAAGATAGATAACCCTATACTTAACTTTTTTAATACTTGAATTTTCTGGTATAAGGCCAACAAGTTCAAATCTCCGATTAAACAAATTCTAAAGTTTTTTCATTTACAACAAGTAAACTATCGATTAAAAGCTGTAACTTCGTATGACCTTGATAAGTATTAATGTCTAATTTATACAATGCATGTACATGCGTACAACGACGATTTGGCCAGGTATTTAAATCCACATTAAATAAAATCGCATCAATTGACTCACCACCTTCAGCCAACGCCAAAGTTAATTTCAAATGATTAGTACCTACTATTCTCTGATCTAATATAGTAAAAATATTATCAAATCTAGGCTCAGGAAAATGTTGTCCCCAAGGACCTGAGTCCTTAATAAGCTTAGCTAAATCTAAAGATAAATCTTGCTTAGTTAATGAGCCATCACTGTATAGATCTCCATCACACATAGATGAATCAATATTTTTACTAACCTCAGCAATAAAAGCATCTCGAAATTTAGAAAAATTTTCACGCAAAATGCTTAATCCAGCAGCCATTGCATGCCCACCAAATTTAATAATTAATTTAGGGTTATCTCTATCTATTGCAGCCAAAACATCTCGAATATTTAAACCTACTATTGAACGTGCAGAACCTTTAAGTTCTCCGTTTTCACCTATTGAAAAAATAATCGTCGGTCTATGATATTTCTCTTTAAGTCTACCAGCCAAAATCCCAATTACACCTTGATGCCAATCTTCATCAAATAAACAAACTCCTAATGGTAAAGATACATTATCACTAAGAGTAAATTTACTGAGTAAAGAATAAGCACTTTCTTTCATTTCAGCTTCTATTTTACGCCGCTCAACATTTAATGCATCGAGTTCCTCTGCTAATTGTCGAGCTTTCCCTAAATCATCTGCTAGCAAACACTCTATACCAAGAGACATATCATCAAGTCGTCCCGCAGCATTTAATCTTGGTGCAACAGCAAAACCCAAATCACTTGCTTGTAAAGAAGATAACTCTCGCTTTGCTACTTCTATTAAGGCTAAAATTCCAGGTCTGGCATTAGCCGCACGAATTCTTGCTAAACCTTGCTCAACTAAAATTCGATTATTTTGATCAAGTGCCACCACATCAGCAACTGTACCTAAAGCTACTAAATCCAGAAACTGACTCATATTGGGTAAAGGCATATTATTTACAGAAAACCAACCCATACTATCTAAATGCCGACGCAGCGCAAGCATAAGATAAAAAACCACTCCAACGCCCGCAATAGACTTACTAACAAATTCACAGCCATATTGATTAGGATTAACAATCGCAACCGCTTCTGGTAAAACTTCTCCTGGCAAATGGTGATCCGTTATCAATACATCAATATGTAGTTCATTAGCTCTGGCAACCCCTTCCAAGCTTGAAATCCCATTATCTACTGTAATTAACAAATCTGGTTTTTGAATATTTGCGACGTCAACAATATCTTTGCTCAATCCATATCCAAATTTAAACCGATTCGGAACGAGATAACCAATATTTTTAGCACCAAAAAGTTTTAAAGCACTAATTATAAGGGCGGTAGATGTTGCACCATCCGCATCAAAATCCCCAACAATTAAAATTTTCTCTTGTTTTTGTAGAGCCACTAAAATACGCTCACATGCTTTATCAATGTCTTTGACATTAGCAAATGGTAATAAAGACTTAAAAGTTTTATCCAATTCATTAATATCTGCGATATTGCGCAAGGCATATATTCTTTGCAATACTGGATGAAGCCCCGGGATAAGTTTAATATTTTCCGTTAATTTTTTTTGTTTAATCTGCATATTATTGCCTTAAATATATTCCACCTGGATTGTAATTTATACGCACTATTATTCCAGTACCAATAATTAATTTTTTGCAAATATTTATTTGGTAATACTTGTAGGTTTGGCCTTGTCCCAACAATATCTGAAGATGAAGCAAGAAATATAGCATCTTTAGGTATAACATTATTACTAGAATATTCACAACCATTCAGAATTTTTGCAATCGCCAAAGATTTTTCATCTAACGCTATTATTTGACTAGTATTATTATCAAGTAATCGCCCTGCACCCCACACCCAAACTCCATTTACAGGATATAAATTTTTAGCCCCTGGTAATTGCAAGTTACTAAATAACATTTGACTCATAGTGATAAACTTTTGCCAATATAAACTCGCATCTAATCTTTCAAGCTCAGTTATTAAAGAATGATGCAAAATAGAATACACAGGCCTTGCATTTAACAATGGCTTATCTTTAACTTTAAGTAACCAAGTAACGGCGTCATGCATAAACAATTGCATACCTTCATCGCTAACAAACTCAGCAAACTTTTCAAACAAAAATATACTTTGTTGCGAACTTAAAGAAAAGTCATGCCCAGCAGCAACTAGCATCGAATCGTTATGAGTTGCCTGCCAATTAACTGGTGAAACAACGGCCCATTCACCATCTAAGCCATGCATCCTCTTCAATAAGTCTCCAACAGGCGCCGTATCAAGCTCATACCCAACATTCACCAAAATATTTAATAAATAATTTTGATAATTTGGAATAGCTAATACCCCTTCTGGTAAATTATCAATAATTGCGTCTAATATTATCTTCATTTATAAAAAAATGTTAAAATGCTGCAGTATAGATTATTAATTTAAGAAAGACTATGGAAATAAATAAAGAACCACAAGCTAGATTTTCTATTGAGTCATATGACACAGAAAGCATAACTATTCAAGCGAAGAAATATACATCTAGTACATTGGTTTCTAAAAATCATATCGAAACAGATTGGAATGTTCAAAAAATTTCTGATTTAAATGAAAATAACATCCAAAATATCTTATCTTTAAATCCTGAAATAATTATCATAGGGCATAATATAACTAACGAACAAATCCCCTTAAACATTCGCGCCTTATTAACTAAAAACCGCATCGGCATTGAAAGCATGTCAGTTGGAGCCGCTTGCCGAACTTTTAATATATTACTAAATGAAAACCGCAACGTCGTTTACGCATATATTAAAGCATGTAGCCCGGATGGAGCATAGCGTAATCCGGGAAACCAGCCTCTCAAGGCGCGCTAAAAAACTTAGCAATATCCTCCTGAGATAATGACAATTTATGCATATTTTGCCCAGACAGAACGCTATTATACAAATCATGCTTTTTATCTTGAATATCAAGAATAACTTCCTCAACACTACCTTTAACAATAAGCTTATAAATAAACACTGGATTTAACTGCCCAATCCTATGACTACGCCCAGCAGCTTGTTCTTGCACAGCAGGATTCCACCATGGATCGTATAAAATTACCGTATCAGCCTTAGTCATATTTAAACCAGTGCCACCAGCTTTTAAACTAATTAAGAAAATCGGTGCTTCACCATTTTGAAACTTATCTACTAATTCTTGACGATTTTTAGTTTCACCAGTTAATTTCAAATAAGAATATCCACGCTCAAGCAAAACCTGCTCAATTAATTTAAGCATTGAGGTAAATTGCGAAAAAACTAAAACACTGCGACCTTCATCCATAAGATTATCCAATAAATCCATAAGTGCATCTAATTTTGCTGAAAACCCATGTGCAATTTTAGCATCACTTAATGGCACCAATCGTGGGTCACAACAAACTTGGCGAAGCTTTAAAAGCGCATCTAAAATAATAATTTGACTACGACCTAGTCCTTGTTCATGAATAGCAAGTCTGACTTTATCTTCCATACTAAGCCTAATTGCTTCATACAAATCACGCTGCGGGCCATCTAACTCAACAAAGCGAATCATTTCTGTTTTTGGAGGTAACTCTTGCAATACTTCTGTTTTAGTTCTTCGTAAAATAAATGGGCTAATTCGACCACTTAACAATTTTTTACATTCTAAATCATTATCTTTTTCAATAGGAATCCGAAAATCTTGACGAAACTCTTTACTATCACCAAGTAAACCAGGCATCAAAAAATTAAATAAGGACCACAATTCACCAAGATTATTTTCAAGTGGAGTACCTGTTAGACATAAACGATGTTTAGCATTTAACTGCTGCACTATCCTTGTCGTTTTGGCACGAGAATTTTTAATAAACTGCGCTTCATCTAAGATAAGATAATAAAACTCATAAGCCAAAAATCGAGTTTTATCACGTTGAACTAACCCATAGGTAGAAATTATTATATCAAAATCGGCAAATTCAATATTATGTCTATCAAAACCATGAAAAACTGTTACGCGTAACTCAGGTGTAAAACGCAAAGCCTCAGCTAACCAATTTCCAACCAAACTAGTTGGAGCAACAATCAAACTTGCAGAACTCAAATTACCTTGCTCTTTTTCCCATTGAAAATTAGCCAAAGTCTGCACAGTTTTACCAAGACCCATATCATCGGCCAAAATTCCTGAAAAACCATTACTTCTTAAAAATTGTAACCAATTTAATCCTTGTTGCTGATAATCACGCAACGAAGTTTGCAAACCAAGCGGAGTATTTATGTCCGGGAAATTCTTGTTAATAAGCGTAAGTAATTTCTTTTGAAAATCCGAAGTCCCCTGCCAGCGCGCGGACGTTGCATTAATTGCAAGCTCTGCTTCACGCATTAACAATAATTGATATTCGGCAATGGCCAAATAATCATCATTAACTTTAGTATGTCTACCAATATTAATTAATAATCTTAACAAAGGTTTAATTCTACCAAACTCTATCTCAAGCCATTTACCCTTTGTAATTGGTAAAGCAACTAATTTATCATCTGGAGTAGTATTTATATCCCGACTATCAAATTGACGAAGATAATGCACAACCAAAGGCAAAATATTAATTTTTTCATTATTTACCAAAATACCAAGCTTATAACCAAAAAAATCATTTTTTGAAGCAATATATTCTGAATACCATTCAACTTCTGCAAATGGTAAAACCTCATCATCAGGTGAGATTTGCACTTCTTTAACTGGTAGAACTATATCAGCAGGATCGATTTTTAAAACTTTAAGATTAGCTTTTTGTTGCAAAGCAAAAAAACAAGCAACCGTATGTTTGCATTTAAAACGCTCTGCACAATCACAGCGTTCACGCTTTATCGGCCAAGTTTTAAAATCAATATGAACATTATAAATACGCCCAGCACTACCTTTAACCCTAGCAAGCAAAAGACCTTCACTCAACTTAACGCTTAACACAGCCCCACGAATAAAATACTGATAACCATCCTTAACAGCATTTGGTGGAAACTCTTGTTCCGTTTTTAATAACGCAGATTTTAA
>CAZADN010000094.1:0-7781 GCA_964483895.1 uncultured Legionellaceae bacterium | reverse complement strand
AATACCGGCCTGTCACGCCGGGGGTCGCGGGTTCGAGTCCCGTCCACTCCGCCATCTGTTTGAATGGAAACGTATAATTTTCACAATTCAAAATTATACGTTTTTCATATTTTTTAGGTTTCAATTATCTAATCTTCAACAATATCTTTGTTGTAATAAAATTTTCGTAATTTGATGTGTAGGCAATGTTTATTCTAGAAAGAATTTGTAGTACTATAGCCTCTGAGTTTAGGTTAAATCTGGATTATACTACATGTTACAAAAGTTAAATGAGCATCTTCAAGGCGTTGTATCCTGGGTAATAGTTATTCTTATCACTATTACATTCGCAATTTTTGGAGTGGACTATTTTCTCGCAAATAGACATAGTGCTGCCGCTGTAGCTGTAAAGATTAACAATCAAGATATCAGCAAGCGTGATTATGAAATCAATTTGCGTCGTATTTTACAGATGAAAGACAGAGAAGGTGGTTTATCTGAACGTGATGAAAAAGTAATAAAGCAGCAAGTTCTAGATAACATGATTGTGAATACCGTAACCATGCAGTCAGCATTAAAGAATGGATTTTTAGTTAGTAACGAGCAGGCAAACGCGGCTATTTTAGGTATTCCGCAATTCCAAGAAAATGGTCAATTTTCAAATGGTCGTTATTCGCAAGTACTTAGTGGTGCTTTATATACTCATGAGTCCTTTCAGGAAGAAGTAAAAAAAGGTATGTTACTTAATCAACAACGCTTTGCGTTAGTTGGCACTGAGTTTGCATTACCAGATGAGTTGAATCAGTTTGTGAAGTTATATATGCAAAAACGCGATTACCAATATTTGGTTTTGCCAGTCGCAAGCTTTAGTGAGAAAATTAATCTATCAGATAAAGATATTGAAGAATATTATAACAGTCATGAAAGAAAATATTATTATCCTGAACGCATATCTTTACAGTATGTAACTGTATCAGCAGATGCTATTCGTAAGCAAATTAATATTTCGGAAGATAAGTTACTGCAGCAGTATGAAGAAAATAAAGGTAGCTATTTATCTCCTGCCAAATGGAAAGTCGCTAAGATTTTATTACCAATGAGTTCTAATCAGGCTTCTGTAGTTGAACAAGAGGCTACTAAAGTTTCTAAATATTTACAGGAAAATCCTGATAAATTTGCTGCAAAATATGCAGAGCTTACTCCTAAAAAGACTAAGAAAAATGCGATGCTTGTAGACATTATTGCAGGAGATACTGCGTTTGATAAGCATTTATTAGAATTAACCAACGGCAAGCCAGTTTCGGCACCAATTTTGACAGATGATGGTTATGTTATATTTAAATTATTAGCATATACTCCAGCGGTTACGAAAAGCTTTAAGCAGGTGCGCGATAGTATAAATGAGCAATTGATAGTGGAAAATGTGCAAGCCAAGTACGCAGAAACCTTGGAAAAGCTCGCGGATCTTAGTTTTCAAACACCTGATTCATTAGATATGGTAAGTAAGGCACTTGATTTGCCATTAATGCAAACAGAGCTATTTGATAAGCATGGTGGTAGTAGTGAATTTACTAAAAATAAAGTTTTGTTAAAATCGGCATTTAGTCATGATGTTCTTGAGCTTGGAAATAATAGCGAGCCAGTACAAATTGATAATGATCGTGTAGTTGTTATTAGAGTTAATAAGCGTATACCAGCTAGTAAAATACCATTGCCTGAGTTAAAACAAGAAATAAGTAAATTGATATCAATCAATAGAGCTAAAAAGCTTGCTAAACAATTTGGTGAGGAAGTAATTGCTAGGCAGACTAAGAAATCAAAACTTGAGCCAGTTGAAGTTGCAGGGAAACAAATTCAATGGGTATCTGTAAATGATGCCGGGCGTGATAACTCTCAACAAGATAATTATTTTATTAATGAATTAGCATTTAGCATCATTCGCCCAACAGAATTAGTTGGAAAGTTATTTTCTGATAAAAACTATGTTGTAGTTGCATTAGATAAAATTAAAGACGGAGATCTTGGAAGTATTGATAAAGAGCAAATAGCTAGTATTAGTCAGCAGCTTGAGTCTAGTTATGGGTTAAGAGATTATAACTCATATATTAATGGTCTTATGAATCAAGCTAAAGTAATTAGAAATCAGGAAAATTAGGTTTTGGTTATCAAAATTACGCTATTTTATGATGCATGTAGTATATTTAATATTGACATGGTATTAAATTATACGAGGCGCTTATGGCCAAAATTATTACGGACAATGATCAAAGCGGTGAGGCTAAATTTTTTAATTTAGCTGTCAAAAACTTTCTGCAACAACATAGAGGAAAAGATGATAAGGCAATTACTCAGTTGCAGCAATGTATAAATAGTGAATCAGCACAAGTATATTTGGCAACGCTAGGTGAAGCCTATTGTGAGCTTATTGCGATTAATAAAGATGGTAAAGAGAGATATTTTAAGTTAGATTTAGATGAAAATTTTCAAGTGCAAAATGTTAATAAACTAAATGAATCATCTTTATCAAGTGAGGGGCATGTATTTTTAGAGCATATTCGTGCTGGTGGATCACCAGCTTTCGAAGCTAATATGTAACATTTGATAGATAAATAGTTTCTTTATAGCTATGCTTAAAGAATAAGTTATATTCGGATAGTTTATGTGTAGATTCGTTGCATATCTTGGAAAAAAATCCATAGTACTTAGCGATATTTTAGAAAAACCTAGTAATTCTTTAATTCAACAAAGTAAGCATGCAAAACAACTCGCTTTACCGGTAAATGCTGATGGTTTCGGAATTGCATGGTATAAACATAACATAGATACTGCTCCTGGTTTATTTAAATCTACACAACCAGCATGGAATGATCTTAATTTATTGCATATTTCTAATTTAATTGAGTCAAAATGTTTTATTGGTCATGTGCGCGCATCAACGGTTGGGAATGTTTCAAATTTCAATTGTCATCCTTTTGCTTATAAAGACTACGCTTTTTGTCACAATGGCGACATTAAAAATTTCGATAAGATTAAACGAGCTTTATGTGCAACCTTAAGAGAAGATATTTATCAAAAAATTATGGGTCAAACTGATTCAGAGCATTTTTTTTCATGTCTTATGAATATTCATTTGCTTGATGCATCACCTAATAATTTTATAAATCTTACACATTCATTTAAAAAAGCAGTTCAAGAAATATTAAACCTACAAGTAGCAGCTAATGTCGATCCTTACGTTCATTTAAATACGGCTATTACTGATGGAAAACAACTAATGGCTACTCGTTATGCTACTGATATACGAAAAGAGTTAACGTTATATTATACTGCTGGACACCACGTGATTAGGAATAACAGTGAGAAATCTTTTGAGTTTGATGATAATAATCCAAGTTTCGTGCTGGTCGCATCAGAGCCTTTAGGAGATTATGCGAAAGATTGGCAGGCTGTACCTGTTAATCACGCACTTCTTGTAAATAGTAACCTTGCGATTAGTATGGAAAAATTAGTTATCTAAGCGCTTAATTATTTCTACAGGCCTTATGAAAAGTTCCTGTTCTATAAACTAAGTAATGCTTGCTTAGAATTCACCTCATCAATACAAAAACGGATAATTTTGGGATCGGTCAGCATTCCTAGATGCCCAGTTGGGTATTCCTTTACATTGCTTAAGTTACGAGGTTTTCCTCTTATTTGTTGTTGTTCGCTTGGTAGAGATAATATTTCGTCATATTGAGCCTTAATGTATACATCTTGAGTATCATTACTATGTATATTTGCGCCCATTAGTATATACATTTTAGTTGTAGAGTGTGCTTGATTAATCGAAGAAGCTGATTCTTCTTGATTTAGCATTGTATTAATAAAGCTTGGTAAATCTTTATTACCAGATAATAGCCAATTTTTGCGAATCGCAGCAGCATCAGCGCCAGATGAGTGACCAATGATTATGGGTTCAATATCAGGTTTACCATATAATTTTCGTATTTCTGAAACTTTTTCATCGATAGAACTTTGTCTTTGAATTTCTTTTTCAGCTATCTTTGCGTCGTTAATTTCTATATCTAATAAATTTAAAGTAAAAACTGGTTGATTAGGATTGGTATTTTTAAAACTTAGTAAAATTTGCTCGAAAGCCGATTGGTTATGAGCATATCCATGCAAACATAATATTGGAAGATATTGTTTTTGTTCTTCAGATAACTGTTGTGGGTTTGCGCCATGTATATAAAAGTCTTTATTTTTTCCTTTTATCATTCTAATGCCATGTATTATTGAATCTACTGGTTCCGAAAGTAAACTAGTAATTATCATGCTTAGCTTAAAAAGCTTAAACTTTTGCAAGAAAGAACCTATTTTATATACATAAAAAAGGTATTGTGATTCATATAAGTCTTTTGAGGTATTGCCATTATCATTGTTAATATCTTTTAATGTTTGAAGGATATAATGTGGAAAAAACAAGCCAACTAATAATTTGATTTGCTCAATTAAAAAGGCGGAAGTATTAAATAATACAAAAAAGAATGATTTGATAGCTAATTGATTATACTTGCCAGCATTATAAAAAATCCTTTGGGATAAAAATCCACCTAATAAAAAAATAATGTTATATATAGTGGCGCGAGCGAATGTTCCTAATACGTATAAAACTAAAAATGGTGTTATGGTAGCAAAATCATAACATCTATATAGAAAGTTCGTAAGAAATAAAAAAAATAAGCTGACTCGAGACATGTTCTTAATTGCTTGTAATTTTCTATTAAATGATAAAAAAGGTGAGTATCCATTTAAAAAAAAGGAGTTTATTTCAAAGAGTCTAAAATTATTAAAACTAGCATTATATTCAATATGGTTTTCAGTCATGTGCGCTTCTTTATAACATAAAGAGGCATTTTATCGCAAAATGAGTTATATAGCTATTAAATATTAGTGCCCTTTCAAAATCTAGACATGTTAGTATTGTTTCAGATGCGATTAAATGAAATATTAGTGCAAAATATTTACATTTGATCGTTTTAGATGTATTATGCGCTATAAAACTTCTTATAGGCTATAATCGTGTCTCAAAATACAAAAGAATATCATTTGGGTGAAAATGTTTGGAAAGATGATGTTGAACCGCGTTTAATAAAAGTAAAAAAAGCGCTAACAACAAACCTGACTATTTATGGTTATCAGGAAACTGATACAGATGAGAGCACAACCACCTATCTGATTAAAAATGATGGTATTTATTGTACGATACAAAAAAAACCTTTAAATACAGTAGTTGAGGGAAACAAGATTTTATCAAACACAGAAGCAAGTACTGTGACCGAAAGAACTCTTCTTAGCCAAGCAAATAATTTACCAATAACAAAAAAAGTTCTAAATTTTAATAAACCACTATCATTATATTTTATTAAAAAAAGCGACAATCAAATAAGTTGTATAGTATATATTTCTTCGAGAAATAAAATTTCTATAGAAACAGATTATGCGAAAATAGGACAAAAAATCAAAGATAAAATATTAATATTACAAACTGATGTAGAATACACTTTGGATGTTGAAGAAACTAAAAATATTTCAAATAATGACGCACTTCGTAGAAATCAGCACGCTGTCATTCACACGTACCGTAAAAATCAGCGTGAAAAAAGTTATAAAGTCGTACAAGCAGATCTTGGAGCTTGTGAGCAAGCTCAACTAGAAATTGAAGAATTGATTAAAACGCGTGCGGAGCAAGAGTTTTCGAACTTGTTAGCGAAATTACAAGCTGACAATGAAAAATGTGTGCAGCAAAACATTAAAAAATCCGTCTCAAATTTATTGCAAAAAGTTGAGTCTATGGAAAAATCTAATTCTGAATCTCAAGCTAAATTGCTTGAAGTATTAGAAAGTCTTGATGCATTATTAGATCCAAAAGAAAACTTGGCTTATTCAACAAAAAGTTTTAACGATTTAGCTCAAAGCATGGTTGGAGCTGGAAATAAAGAATTGCAAGAAATTAGTAATGGAATGTTAAGGGTATCTGCATTATTGGCTGTATATGCGATTATAGTCGCTGTAGTTATGATTATAGTGATTGCTAGTGTTGCTCCATCTTATTTGGAACTTGGATATATGGCAACGCACATGGGATTATTATCTGATGGTCTAATGTGTAGTTTGACATGTACAGGATCAATTCCTGCTGCCATGGGCGCGGGTGCAGCTGGTATCTTTGGTTTTGGCTTTTTTGCTGCTTCAAGATCAACAGGTTTACCAAAAGTGATGCTGGATGTCTGTGATGCTGTTGAAAAAGATACAAAGCTTGTTTCAAGTAATAAGTAGAATCTGAAAATATCTTAATCTGATGTGAATAGTTATTTATTCACATCAATCGTTGTGCGCTTAATTCCTGTAAGTCTACGAAATTGATACAACAGTAACTTTAGTTTAAATGCCTATCCAATGTTAATTGTCAATTTGACATATATGTCATTATGACATACAATAATAGTAAATAAATCATGGATGAGGCTGTTTTGCGTATTATTTCTAAGAAAAAATTACGAGATTATTACTTAATTCATTCACAGTCTGAAATTCCTTTAACAGAATGGTATTATAAAATGTTAGAGATAATTCCGCATAGTATATTTGATTTGAGGCGGTGTTTTAATGCTGTTGATCCAGTATATGGTTATACTATATTCAATATTGGTGGTAATAACTATCGTTTGGTGACGGCAATTCATTATAACACTCAGATTTGCTATATACGCGTTGTTTGGACTCATGCTGAATATGATAAGCCTATAAATAAAGAAAAATTGAAGAGAGGTGAACTATGAATGCACTTGCATTTAATTATGTTGATACAAAAAGTAAACATAAATTTAATTTGCCATTGACAGTATTTAAAAAACCAGTCTGTGATAAAGAATATGATGCGCTTGAAACTATTCTTGATGAGCTTATTGATGTGGTTCGTGATGATGAAAACCATCCATTGGCTTTGGCCATGCAAATTATAGGTGAAAATTTAGAGCAATATGATAACGAGCATAACTCTTTGATTGGTAAAAACGTTACTGATGTAGATATGGTTAAATATTTAATGATTAAAAATCATTTACAACAAAAAGATCTAGCTCCTATTTTTGGTGGACAAGCTAATGTATCTAAGTTTCTTAGTGGTGAAAGAGGATTAGGTAAAAAGCAGATTATTGAATTAAAGAATAAATTTAAAATTAGCGCGGACTTTTTCTTGAGATAACTCTGAATAACATCTTAAAGTCAAGTGTTTTGAAAGTGTTTTGAAATAGTTCTAATACAAAAATATGGTCTATACTATTATTAATATCACTATAGATACTTTCAGGACTTGTGTTAGGAGAGTTGTAATGCGGGGTTTAGAAAAAACTAATGAAAAACGCGCAAGTAAAAATTCTGCATTAACTGAGTCGCAAGATATAGATGAGATTTGTAATAGTTTTGTTATTTTATTGCAAAATGCTAAGAAGGGATCAGTTGAATGTAATAATGCATTGAAGGAGCGAGGAGCGCTTTATTTTAATAGTAGAAAAATTAACGAGCAAGATTTAGATTTATTTTGGAAAGAGGAAAGCTTCTCATTTACCGCGAGTTCTTCGATTTATATATCAGAAAAAGAAAGACTGAATACACAATTAGGAAATTTAGGATTGCAAACTTATCAAGATAGGGTGACAAAAGATGCTGTTCTTATTGATGCAGCGGTTATGTATTGTATTGAACATTCTTCTGCTGGAAAAAGATACATAGAAAGTATTTCGAAAAAATATAAGACACCA
>CAZADN010000093.1:0-7929 GCA_964483895.1 uncultured Legionellaceae bacterium | reverse complement strand
ATTAATAACTAATTGCGCTGGATTATCATCCCATAAAATTATATCTACTCTTTCACCGCCAAGTTCAGTAGATACGGCCTGTACACGCGCTCCGCGCATACCAACACAAGCGCCAACTGGATCAATACGCCCATCATTAGTTTTAACTGCGATTTTAGCACGACTTCCGGGCTCACGCGCAGCAGATTTTATTTCAATAATATTCTCGCCAATTTCTGGCACTTCTATACGAAAAAGCTCTATCAACATTTCATTGCGAACACGACTAATTAACAATTGCGGGCCGCGAACACTTTCGGATATGTCATATAAATACGCTCTAACCCTATCATTAACTCTAAACATTTCTTGAGGTAACATTTCCGTACGAGCTAAAAAAGCTTCCGCTTTAGCACCTAAATCGACAATAATGTTATCACGTGTAACTTTTTTAACAACGCCATAAACTAACTGACCAAGCTTCTCTTTAAATTTATCAATTACAACTCGTCTTTCAGCTTCACGAATTTTTTGAAATATAACATGACGCGCCGTCTGCGCTGCAATTCGACCAAACTCTATCGAAGGCATTGACTCTTCGATGATATCGTGAATTTTTGCATTTTTATTACGTTCTTGGGCTTGTGCTAAAGTCAACTGCCTGTCTGGGAACTCGAGATCTTCATCTTCAACAACTTCCCAACAACGAAATGTGTCATAATCACCTTTTTTACGATCTAATGCTACGCGCACGCCGATATCCGTACTTGATAATTTACGGGTCGCGGTCTCAAGTGCTGCTTGAATAGCATCAAAAACCACTTCTTTACTCACACCTTTTTCATTAGATAATGCTTCAGCAACCAACAACAATTCTTTGCCCATCTTATGCGCCTCACTTACGGTATTAAATTTGCCTTTGCAATAGAAGAAAAAGGAAAGGTCAATTTTTCTTCCCCAACACTCAAGACAAGATTATCTGTATCTGCCATCGTAATATAGCCTGTATATTTCTTTCTACCAGCCAAAGATCTAGTTAGCTTTATTTCAACCTCAGATCCTATATATCTTTGATATTGTTCAACATAAAACAAAGGTCTAGGAATCCCTGGTGAAGATACTTCTAAACTATAATTGCCAGCAATAGGATCTTCAACATCTAAAGCGGCACTAATTCGTAAACTAGCTTGTTCACAGTCTTTAATGCCAATCCCTTCAGGCCCATCAATATAGACACGTAATAAAGAACCTCTACCTTGAGTTAGATATTGACAGCCCCATAATTCATAACCCATGTCTTGGAGGACAGGCCGAATATATTCTTCAATTTGAGTTTGTATCATTTAATTACTTTCTTAAAATCATAAAAAAACCCCATAAATGGGGTTTTGAAAATTTATTGGTAGCGGGGGCAGGATTTGAACCTACGACCTTCGGGTTATGAGCCCGACGAGCTACCAGGCTGCTCCACCCCGCGTCAATTGAGAAGAAGTATATCAAGAATACCTTATCTAATCAAGTACTTTGCAAACAAATATTTATTAGTTATAATCAAGCACTGTTGGATACTTTTAGAGGCCTAAAAATGGCTGTACCTCAACGAAACATCAAAGATAGACTCTTAACTGCTATGCAGAATAATTCTATATATGCTCCCAAAATGCTAGAAGATAATATTTTCCAAAGCAATAACATTCAAAATATACTTGCACCAACTCTTAGACAAATTGCTATCAAGCATTTAGAACTTGCAACTACTTCAGCCGCTAGATCTTTTAGAGGAGAGCATTTACCAATCAGTAAAGCAACTCATCAACAGTACCTGCAAAAACAAACACAAAATGGCGCGTGGGGTACAGAAATTGAGGCGGTTGCGCTTGGAGCGGCCTTGCAAGTAAATATTGTAGTAACTTCCGTGTATAACGATAGATCCGATTCAACTTGGTGCTTGCATCTAGAAGACGAGAACGCTCCAACAATTCATTTGTATAACTATAACAACATTCATTGGACAAATAGTAATAGTAATCTAACTCAAAAAGATGGTAATTGTTTGTTTAACGCCATTGCTGAAGGCTTGCAAGAACTAGAAACTCCGACTACGCATAAGACCCCATTAAACACAAACAGTATGTTTAAATATGGTAGTACTGAAAAAGAAACTATCAAAAAGCAAACGTTAATTAACAAGGCCATTGCCTCTGCTATCAAAAACCAACAATCCCCTGCCGAAAAAGAAATGGCTTTCTTAAGAGAAGAAGAGCGCATTCGCCAACTTCCAGATAGCGAAAAAGAGCAAATATCTAAAGATTATGCTTATGCATTACAGCTAGCAAGAGAAGATATGCAGGCTTTACAAATAGATATTGAAGAATCAACAATTCAAAATAAATTTGGCTAACTCTTTCCTTGATACTTTAGTATTAACCCAACTCTAGTGAGGTAATTCCATACACTTCTTTAATAGCAATATCTGGCTCATATTTTAAATACATACGTGCCGACTTAAATGTTTCTTCAAGATGATAATGTTTAGCGAGTGCCTGAGCATCTAAATTTACCTCAGCAGGACTATCCATAAAGAATAAACCACTCCCTGCGTGCTGAACCAAATTAGTAAAAAGTGCATCTGCAATATCTTGACTATTAGCAAATAATGGACCTATCCGAAAACCTTCTGCACTAGGCCTGATATAGCCATAACCAACTAATTTCTCATCTTGAACAACAGCATAACCAAATCCTGGAGTATGATTAAGCCAACATTTTAAAAACTTTTTACGCTCCGCAGGAAAATGCAATCTGTCATAAGCACATATATCTTTAAAAGGTATACTGCTTAATGGCTTAACATCTATTTTAGTATTTAATCGGACAGGCCCTTGGCCCATATATCTTATATTATGATGAGCTATTTCATAACCTAAGTTTTTATATTTATGTACCATTGCTAGCACACCATCGATGCCAGCATTGCGATCGCCAATATATTCTAGTCTGCGTTTAGTTAACATTAAACCAAAGCCGCGTTTTCGAAAATCTTGTTGCACAAGATAAAATCCACAAAAAGCGAAATTTTCATCGTAGATTACTGCAGAACCTGATGCTATTGGTTTACCATTTAACTTACCAATAAAAAACCCATGAGGGTCGGTATTAAAAAAACATTTAGCATCATAAAGACCTGGATTCCATCCTTCTTTCTCTGCCCAAGTTACAACCATTTCTAAATCAGCAAAGCTCATATTACTTATTGTATAATTATCTTTCATAATCATCACCTCTATAGAAATTATAGAAGACAATTAAGATTTAGACACCGCAACACAGACAACAGATAATCCTAGAGAGCTCCCAATTAATAAGAAATTACTAACTTATTTTGTCAAGTAATGCTATAAAAAATTCTTTTGACCATAAATCTACAGCTTGATAATCATTTATAAAAGGTAAAATATCTTTTTTCGCATTTTCAAAATCTGTTTTTTCTATCTTCTTAATTAACATAATTTTTAAATCAGTAAGTGTAAATTGTTTTTTCTCATCCCAAGATCCGCTTTGTATCAATCGCTCACGTAAATGCACCAAATTAACGGATATATTACGAGACAAATACCATATAAAATCATACCAATCTCGTCCTTTTACACGTTGCAACCATGGCCGGCAAAGCAAAGCGTGGATTTTTCCCGCGAATAAATCAGGCAGTGTATAAGTCTTCACCGAAAATGGAATTGGTTGCAAAAGTATTTTCGTTTCAGTTTTAAATTTCCCTGGAGGATTAATATCAACTTCCATTTTAATCTTAATACTACTCATATTATTAACACGATTAGTAATGTCTGACGAGACATCAATTAAAATCAATTGTTTTTTAGTTTTCGCTTTAATAAGAGCCGACTCAATATTTGTCTCAACACTTTTAGTTTTTGTATCAACAATAACATCAAATCCAAACCCATTTAACTCATCTTTGATTGCCTGGTTATAAGTCGATAAGTCAAAATTTTCATCGGTTTTTAATAAACTAAAATCTAAATCCTCAGAAAATCTATCTAGTCCATATAATATACGTAATGCTGTGCCACCATAAAATGCTGCTTTTTCATAAAACTTAGAGCGCCATAATCCCAATAAAGCAATCTCTTGAAAAATTTCTTTGAGCGCATTAACATAATCTCGTTCAGTTCGACACTCATATTTTGCCAACATAGTTTTAACAGCTTCGTGCATTATTAAAATCTCCCTTTAATAAATTTTTTCAAAATATGTAATCTCGGATCTTGATAATAATGTACAATTTCTTTTAATAATTTAAGCCTAAATGAAGATAAAGCCTCTTCGTCTATTCGCAAATCACTAAATAAATAATTTTCCATATCACTTAATGTAAGCATCTCAATTTTTTTATCTACTAAACAAATAAGATCGCACAATGCTTTCTCTGGAGACGCTATCAAAAATGCGGTTGTTGGATTTACACTAAAAATCTCAATACCAACAACATATTTATTAAGCGCCAAATACCGATAAGTAAAATTACCAACCGGAGTTACAAATTGCTTATTACGCTTATTAGTTATAGATGTAATTACAGTGCTTCTTTCAGGAATTAACCCATAAAAATTTAAAGCATAATTTAATGAAATAGCTGATGGACCATAAATCAGATTGGCCAAAAGCTCTTGCGAATACGGAGCCTGCGCTATGTTTTTACCAAATACATACAAACCCTTTTTAACGCGAATAAGCTCTTCTGATTTTAACCAACTAGTTATCCTATCTCTTGGATAAGCATAATCTGACAATGCGGATAACAAAAGTTGATAATCAACCTCCTCTCTACCCACTAACTTGCGCAACTCCATTATATTCATAAAATCTCCAGTAAGTCGATAATTATCCGACATACTGGAGATTTTGTCAAAACAGATATACCGCAAAACGAAATGCTATTGATAATCATTTTCATTTGATATAAAGTATCATTTTTTATTTCAGAAGTAATAATATGTTTTTGAAAAAATTTCTGCGCTATTTTACATTTGCTTTAGTTTTAGGGGCAATATTAATTCTTGGGTTTTTAGCCTTTTCCGGGATATATGTATTAATACCAATTCTAGGACTTGCTATATCTGCATTTTTATTATCGGTAATTTTTGAAGGTGAAATATTCTATCAAAATATCAGTAAAGCCATTAAAAGCCTTATAAAACCTTATTATATTGAAAGTAAGCTTGCAGAGGAATGTTTACAAGAGGCGATTACGGATATAGATGCTGATTATGAATTGATAAATGCAATTGATGAGCTTACTGAAAAACTTGATATTTCAACAGTAGAAAATGATGTTATACGAAAAAAATATGAAAAAATAAAAAGCTTACATGAACGCCAAAAACAAAATTCGAAATTTTCAACAATTCGTAATTACCTTATAAAAACCGACATTCCTAGTCAAGAAATGCTTGAATCATTTCTTTGCAAAAAAGCACGTAGTGTTAATGTCATGAAGCAACTATCTTTTGCAAAACCCACAATTAACCACGAAATTAAAGAAAAACTATTAACTCTTAAAAACCAAATAATCTCAGAATTAGTCATTCCTCAATTTTTCACTGATTATGCCCAAATAGCAACGATTGATCATGCATTTGCTCATATCAATCCAACTCCTGAAGCTGAAGAACGCAAAAAAACACTAAATGTAAGCTTGGGCATGTTAGAGCAAATATTTACTGAGCAGCTATTTCCACATACACAACCAAAACAAAATCAAACTATCAGGAAAATGGATCCAGCGGCCAAGCCGCGGGACGTAGACTCGTCTTCGGTACAGATACAAGAATATAAAGATAAATTACGCACATATCTCGAAGAAAGATATGTGGAAAAATATAAGAAAATGCTTCCAAAACGCAAAGCTGGCTCTAAATTTATCAAAGTGCTTAGCACAGTCTGCGCATGCTTTATGATGTTAGGCACATCGTACTTATTAGTCGAAGCATTTGCAGTAGTGCCATTATTAGCCACTATCCCATTTGGAATTTTGCCAGCAGTTATTGTCCCTCTTGCAGTACTTGCAGGAATAGCTTATGGCATTCAAACCTACCGCGCTTTAGATGAAATCTTAAATAGTGACATTGTAAGCAAACGCATAGCTAAAATAAAAGAAGATCTTAAAAACGGCTTAACTCTTTATACAGGTACGAAACTTGTTATTTTCTTTTTACTCTTAGGTTTAGCTGTAACCTTAACTGTTTGTACTGGCGGAACATGGTATACGGTCATTAAACATACCAAACCTTTATTTAGTTGGCTTAGCAAAATACCCGCAGCTGTATCTGGGATTATTGCAGGATTTTTAGCAATTGCAGCTTGTGCTTTTAATATTAGTAATTCTGCACAAACTAGTGAAGAACTTGAAGAGGCATTTGAAAGTCAAGTACCGGAAGATCATCCGTATAATATCGATCTATTAGAGGTTCCTGAAGGTTCAGATATAGAAAGATGTATAAGATACATAGAAAGAACGGCCATAATCAAACAAGGCAAAAAGTATTTTATTCATTGCCGCCCAAGCAATAGCAATAAATGGGAGCGCATTGAGGTTCCAGAAGGTTCTTATTTAATCAGAGCCTTGTTAAATAGACTTACATTTGCTAACAAAATATTGTATTTCAGTGTGTTCAACAGCGCATTGTATAGTTTAATAAGAAAAAGCACCGAGCATAAATTTAATCCTTCAAAAGAAAACTGGAAACAATTTTTAAACCCTTTTCGAATTTTACTGCTTTTTACCTATGTTCCAATTCGATTCGTACTATTTTTAGGGCATTTAGCAAGCATAAGCGCAACTTCCGATAGACTTCCTGGGATTCCTGAAGTTATTTCCATGATAATTGGTTTTATTGCCGAATTATTTGAAGATTTACATTATTTTACCTCATTTAACCATAATCATAAAACAGATATACCTGCAATTATTAGCGAACATCTAAAAGGCGAAGACGGCTGCGACCATGCCAATGATCTGCCGACCAGAGTACTGCGAGATTTCCTATTCGCACCTATATTTTGGCTCGCAGCTGCATGGCACTCTATTTATAGTGACAAAAAAACTGTTATGAATGAGAAGGAAGAAGTCCCAAGTATAAGTATTAGCGACGCTTTTGAAAAATTGCGTGGGAAAAAGCCAAAATCAAATCCAAAGTTAGATAATAACTCTGAAAATACAGTAGCCAATATAGAAGATACAATCAATTCTGAAAAAAAATTGTACCATAAAGATATAGAAGATAAAGAAGACTTAGTACAAATACCTAAAAGTTGTAATGAATTAATAAAAACTTTAATATCTACAAAACTTGACGCACCTAAAATTAGCATATTTGCAAATCATAAAAAATGCGTATGTCATCCACCTGAGATGATTAGAAATCAAGTTATAACAACAATTTAGTATTAAAAATCCGTCACGCTTAGGCCTCATTCACGTTTTAATTAACGTGAATGCAACAGAACCGTCTTTTTACTTTATATATTGCGACCACAATAAATTTTGTATATTCTAGTACTAAATATAACCGTTTTTGCGGAATATCATATGATAAAATCAGAACTGATTGCCACTATAGCAAATAAAATGACACATTTACCTGAAAAAACCATAACTGAATGTGTAAATAAGATTTTAGAGCTAATGAATGATGCATTGATGCAAAATGGTCGTATAGAAATTCGTGGCTTTGGTAGTTTTTGCTTACACTATCATCCACCACGTAATGCCCATAATCCAAAAACTGGAGAAAAGGTTCGTACCGAATCTAAATATACCCCACACTTTAAACCAGGCAAAGAATTACGCGAGCGCATTGATAAGTCTAAAGATAAAAAGATTATTGAAGAATAATTCGTGAATTACATACTTTATCCAACTTTACTTTTAAC
>CAZADN010000092.1:0-8000 GCA_964483895.1 uncultured Legionellaceae bacterium | reverse complement strand
ACCCATTTCAACGACAGCGTTATTGGTTGGATGCTGATGTTGGGGCAGTTATGCAAGATAATACAACTAGATTATATAAACATGCTTGGTCGCGCCAAAAAGCCTATTTTAAATCAGTTTCTATTCCCGAAAACTTGTTAAGTAAACATACTTGGATAATCTTTAAAGATGAATATCTGTTAGGTAGCGAAATAATCAACCTACTGAAAAAGCATCAAATTTCACCAATTATTGTGAAATTTGATGTGCAATATAAGCAAGAAAAAAATAATTATTTTACAATAAATCCGGCCGAAAAAGAGCATTATTATTTATTAATGGAATCAATACAAAACCAACTTAAAAATCCAATTGTACTGCACTTAGCATCTTATAACCCACCATCACAAGAAGCATTACTAACTGATAATGAAATAAATAAAAAATTGGATAAAGGATTTTATAGCCTCCTATACTTATCACAATCTTATATAAACGTAATAGGTGACGCAAACCCATTGCAAGTTGCCGTCATAACCACTGGAACACAAGCGCCATTAGGTTTTGAAACAATAAATCCTTTAAATGCAACATTAATTGGACCTTGTCTTATCACCATGCAAGAACATCAGACTATGCAATTTCGCTTGATTGACATAAGTTTTGCAGAAAACCCACAAGCCAATATAAATCTATTACAAAAAATATTACATGATTGTGTGACTCATCCATGGCATGAAAAAAACTATCATGTTTCATATCGACATGGATATCAATGGTTATTAACTTATACCCAGCACCACCCTGAACATAACGATAAAAAGCTTCTTAAAAATAATGGAATATACATGTTAACAGGTGGTCTCGGTGGAATCGCACTAACTTGCGCTGAAGCAATTGCACGCACAATTTCAAAACCAACATTCATTTTACTGTCACGTAAACAAGTTCCTGCTACATCTGAATGGGAGCATATCCTTCAAGACCAAACTCACATTTTCTATGACACACTAACAAAAATACAACTATTACAATCAATCGGAGCAAAGTGTGAATTTATTCAAGTAGATATTACAGAATATTATACCCTAGAACAAATAGTTAAAAAATGCATCTCCCGCTTCGGTGCAATTAATGGCTTAATTCATACTGCAGGTATATCACAACCAGAACTAGTGCAGTTTCAATCTAAAGAACAAGCCCATCTGACATTAGCACCCAAGGTTCATGGAACTTACAATCTTGCCAAAGTATTCGATAAGCTACACTTG
Organism: uncultured Legionellaceae bacterium; assembly: GCA_964483895.1. GTDB lineage: Bacteria > Pseudomonadota > Gammaproteobacteria > Legionellales > Legionellaceae > 2-12-FULL-35-11. The sequence goes on along the minus strand of CAZADN010000092.1, from coordinate 6,750 downwards.
GATTTTGTTGTATTAACTTCTTCATTAGCAGTCTTACTTGGTGGATTGCGTCAAATTGATTACTGCGCTGCCAATGCATGTCTAGATGCCTTTGCAGATGGCCAACTATTTAGCTCTGCGGACAGAACGATTAGTATCAATTGGAATACTTGGCGTGATGTTGGTATAGCTGCTATGGCAGCAAGAAAAGGAGAGGCTCATTTTTTAGGACAAGGCAATGACATTTCCCCAAGAGAAGGACAAGCCTTGTTTCTTGGAGTCATACAAAGTAATGAGACCCATATAGCGATTTCAAAACGTAATTTTCAAAATCAAGAGCCATTAAAAACACCATCTGCACCAACCATTAAAGCTTCTCGAGAACAAATTAATGTAACAACCATCTACGAAAAACCCATGACAACTACTGAATCTAAACTTGCACAATTATGGCAAGATAATCTAGGCATTGACCAGATAGGTGTTCATGATGATTTTTTTGCCTTAGGTGGCCACTCTCTAAAAGCTCTAAGCTTAATTGAAAAGATAAACGAAACATTGCAGTGTAAACTTTCAGTAACTCACCTATATAAAACACCGACAATAAAAGAATTAAGCAAAACCATAACCAATAGTGCTGATACAAAAGAAGCCGATATCATTGTACAACTAAAACAAATTAACAATAAGCCTCCTTATCTCTTTCTTTGTCACCCTATTAGCGGATTAATATATTGTTTTAATACGCTTGTTTCACATAGTGAGTTACCGCTATCTATTTATGGCTTACAAGACCCAAGCATCGAGTTAAATAAAATGATGTTCAATAGCCTTTCAGAAATGGCAATGCAATATTTATCGGCTATTCAGACCATTCAACCAACCGGACCTTATTTTTTAATGGGTTATTCGTTTGGTGGGAGCGTCATGTATGAAGTAGCCAATATACTTAGTCAACAAGAACATAATATTGGCATGTTAGCTATGATAGACAGCTGGGCAACTCATATACAACATTCATCAGAAAAACATTTTAAAAAACAGTTAGTTAAGTTAGATAAAATATTATCTCCATCAATGGTTGAATTAGCTTGGCAAAGAGAAAAGCTTTTACTTAAACACAAGCCGACTGTAACTAAACAAGACATGATACTATTTAAGGCCTCAAAATTACTTGATGATTATAAAAATATAGATACTCCAACTAATGGATGGTCAAACTATAATAAAGGCAACATCATTTGCCACCCTATTAATGGCAATCATGACTCTATTTTAAATGAAGAAAATAGCAAACATATACTATACTTAATCAAGCAAATGATTTTTTAAAGCATTACTTGAGATAAACATGAATATTGCGGACATTCTATTACGAAACAGTGATGAGTTTATTCTTGTACTTGACCAATCTGAGATTGCGCTCGAGATGAATCCTGTATCTGAGACTGTATGTGGGGTATCTATACCGCAATTAACGGAATTGAATTTTTTTGTGACATGCAAAAAAATGAACACCATCCTTTCTTTTGATTTAAACGATTTAAAGATATATGCTCAACAAAAAACAAAATTTGAAATGCATATCATTTGCACTAAAAAACATAAGTATACTTTTGATGCAAAATCCATTGAGTTTTTAAATCAAAAAAAGCAAACAAATTACCTGATTATAGGTAAAGACATAACTATACAAAAACAATTAGAGGAAGAGTTACACGTTTCTAAGAAAAATTCACGAATGTATTTAAGTAATATAATCGAAAAATTACCGCAAGTAGTTTACTGGAAAGACTTGGACTATAAATATCAAGGATGTAATATACATGGTTTAAAATTAGTAAACTTAAATTTTCCTGCAGAGATAATAGGTAAAACTGACTATGATTTTGGTTGGACCCAAGAAAGAATCAACGCTCTTAGAAACGTTGACAAAATGATTATCGAAAAAGGGATCAGTAGTACTGTAGAGGATCCAGTTTCTGTAAACGGGATTACAAAGATATTTTTAACCAGCAAAACCCCGTTACAAAATGATAATGGTGATATTATTGGTATACTAGGCATTTCAACTGACATTACAGAGCAAAAACAACTTTTGGAAGATCTACGTACAGCCAAAGAAGCCGCCGAAGCAGCAGCTCATGCCAAAACCGAATTCATTGCCAACATGAGTCATGATATACGTACACCGCTTACTGGTGTTATTGGTATGTCCGAAATATTACGTGATAAAGTGGAAAATATTGAGCATAAGCATGATGCAGCCATATTGGCTGAAAGTGGGCAGCAGTTATTGATAATGCTTAATGAAATTTTAGATGATGTGCGAGCAGATAACCTCACCGAGACAGATATTAAAGAAGAACCATTTGATTTGTATCAATGCATTACAGATCTTATAAAGCTAGAATCACCAACAACGGAATCTAAACACTTAAAATTAGAATATAATATCGAGCCTGATGTCCCTAAATTTATTCTTAATGATCGCAAAAAAATTCATCATATTTTACTGAACTTACTTGGCAATGCAATAAAATTTACTCAAAAAGGCCAAATTACTATTAATGTAAAATGTTTAGATAGCACTGAAACAGATGCTCATCTTGAATTTAGTGTTGCTGATACAGGAATTGGAATTCCCAAAGACGTGCAAAACAAAATCTTTGAGCGCTTTTTTCGCGTTGACCCATCTTATAAAGGACGCTACAGTGGTTATGGGCTTGGATTACATATTGTACAAACATATGTCAATTTATTAGGCGGGCATGTTACTTTAACGAGTAATGAAAATAGTGGTTCAACATTTCATTTTGATTTACGTTGTAAAATTGCCAAAGAAAAAAATGAACAAATTAATCCTATGGATATTACTGTAACCACGCCTTCTGACATTGAATTAACTTCAACAACAGAAGATTCTGTAACAAATGAAAACACACCTCAGATTTTATTAATTGAAGACAGTGAGTTGGCGCTAAAAGTTCTTGAAATTATTGTAACAACGGCCGGATTACGCTCTATATCTGCAACAACTGCTGAAGATGCTTTACAACTTGCCAAAAACAATACTTTTGACTTAATTATCACTGATATTGGTTTACCAGGTATTTCAGGACAGGAGTTCACAAAACAGTTCCGTCTTTTAGAAAAAAGCCGTGGTAACATGCCTATACCAGTTATTGGATTAACTGGCCACGCACGCGATATTGCATGGCCTGAATGTATGGCTTCTGGAATGAATAACATATTTAACAAACCAATTAGTAGTGAAATTTTTCAACAAATTATCACCCAATATATACAAAAAAAATAAAAACCCTGTGCCCTAGACAAATCTTTTACCTGTATTTGCAACACCTTTGTTGGTTGCGCTTTCATCATGACTGCTGTTATTATATGTTTGAAACATAGTAGGAGAGTATAGAACTATTGTTAATGCCATGGCACATTTAATTGCTGCGTTAACCGCATATACTATTAAACCACTAAAAATATCTTCGATTAAAATGATTATTAACTGTTCTTAAATAACTCATAATTGGGGTTCTATAAGAATTTGGTTTATTTAAAGAAACTGCTTGTTCTTTGTAACTTCTAATCTCACCATAAGGTATTGCGCATAATGCTTGCCAAACTTGTTGTTGAAATTGACTACCAAAAACTTTATATGGAGTATTAAATTGACGTCTGGCCGTTGATTCATCAATAGATAATGCTTTAAAATCCGCTGCTTTCCAGCGCCTTGTTGGATCCTTTTCAATTGCAGCTACCAAAATTTGCACTAAATCTGATACTTCTTCTAGATTAGAAATAGGACGACGACGTTTACACGGTCTAAAAGACGCTAATAATGCCACCTGCGCTGACTTAAAAATTCACAATTCTCAAACTTTGGTTTTCTTGCAGGACAAGTTGGCCTACAAAAAACACCAGTTGTTTTTACTCCAACGTAAAAAATCCCTTCATATTGCTTGCTTTTTGCAATCAAGGCTTGATAATAATCAATTTTTTGCTTTTCTGTTAACATAATATTGCCAATAGTAAATTAATAAGAATCTACCACCGAAAATCAGGCACTGATTTTTCTAGGATAATACCTCCTATATAGATTTCATTTTAAGAATTATATCTATTTCATGATTTACATCTTTTAATCTACACTGTCTTTCTGTATTATTGAAAAAAAATTGACCAGAATATAGTTTGTTAGCCAATATAAATAATAATCCTATACCGGTTAATGCCAAACAAATATGACCTATAATATCGCGACAATTTCTTTCATCTCCCATAAGCTTATAACCATCAATTATAAGTTTACGAATATTTTTGCAGGCTTCTTCTTTATAACCACAAGAATATTCAAATTTATCTAATACGTCTCTTTGGTCATTTATTATTGAATTTTTAAGATTATCTATTTGCTCTTTTATTTGTTGAGCCAATTGTTTAGCGATTTCGCCCTTTTTATTAAACCCTGTATTTATAAGAATCTTACCTTTGTTGTTTAACGCATCAATTTTTGCATATACATTAATTAGTAAAACTTCGGCTTGCAATTTCAATCCCATATTGGCAACGATTTCAAAAGAAGTTAATTCTTTCCATTCTAAGTATACGCCGTGTTTAGAATAAATTAGCACACCATATGATTTCTGAAGTTTGGTAGATAATTGTAACAAGTTATCTTGACTCACATCACTTATAAACGCATTAAAATTAGGATCTTTTTGTGCATCTTTTAAAAAATCATCTATCGTTATAATATTCGAAATGGTAAAAAAATTATTTGTTGATGCAAACCATTCATTGAGATTATCGCTAAAAATAATATTATTCTTTCGATAATCTTCATTTTTATTAATTGCATTCAAAATATGATTGGTAACAGGGACCACAAAATCTCTGTCCTCTGCATCAGGAAATATAAGCACGCTCTTTGTACTATTATCATATTGGCAAAAACAGACTGAATCTGCTATTAGCGGATATTTATCTTTCTCCTTTAGTTTGTTTGGTATACTGCTTTCTACATGGTAAATAAACTCTCTTACCATCTCTGCTCGCGCAGATAAATAATCATTTTTACTAGTAAAAATAAGAAATGAAATTAATTTTTTGTGGCCCCGAATGTAAAAATATTTCTTAAGATCATTATAATCAAGGCCTACAGCTTGAAGCTTCCACCCATTTTGCTCAGCTTTTTCTTGTATTTGATTGTTAATGGGTTTATGAACAGTAGAATCACTTCTTAATAAAATCTTATAAAAATGTTCATTTTTTATATATATTTCGTAACGCACATCACTTCTTATAATGAAAATTATGAACAATTATATCACAAAAGTTGCAGAGCACTCAATTTTTGTAGGCATTTTGTAGAGGCAATTTAGAAATGTCCTATTTGAGCAATTTAGAAATGTCCAGTTTTACTAAATAGAAATTTTCTTTTTGTTTCAAGCCTCTCTATAAATATCCCAGGGGTTTGGGGACAGAGTCCCCATTTTACATAGCTCTGAGAAGCAGTCATTTTTGTCTTGGCGGCTGAAGATAATCAACCGCTCAAGCCCCTCACGGTCATCGCCTTCCCAGGCTGTCCCGTACTTTAATTATACAATACATGTGCGTTAATTTCATTTTTAGTTTGTTTTTAGAGCATTAATTGATGCTTTAGCCGGATTAATGATGAAATGGCGCCATGGATGATTCGCGGGTGGAGTATGTCCTTTAGCAGCATTACTAATTGAATCCACCTTCGATCCAATTTGTTTAGAATCAATTATAGCCGGGTTACGTTTTACCTTGTTATGACAGGCGTAATCCAGTATTTTTCCGTGGCATACGAGAGTAACAATGTTATTTAAATCTTTACAAACAGTGACAATAGAGTGTCGTAACCTATAACCCTTTGTGTCTGTTTTAATTTGATAAATTTTATTCTCATAATTTATTTCCAAGTTTTTTGAGATAGTTCGATTTTCCTGGTAACTGAAAATTAGATTTATCTCTTTGTCTGTTGGCAATATTTTTCGATGCGCATCTTCTGGGCTTTTAGGGTCTACTGCAAAGCGCTCATTGTGTTCTTTCATATACGTCGGTAAATACCCATTAGCAGTATCTATATCGCTGATTCCTAACAGACGCATCTCTTTGACCAGGCGGTCTTGAAGGGTTTGGTTTGCTCTTTCTACGCGCCCTTTTGCCTGTGGCGTATTTGCGCAAATTACTTCAATATTTAATTGTCGCGCTGCTCGGCCAAACTGTGTTTCTGCATCTTCTTCAGCCATTGGCATGTTAACACGAAATATCCCGTGTTTGTCGCTATACGTAGCAAGTGGGATCCCGTGATTTACAATATACTTTCGCATTAATTTGAAATAGCCAGCTGTGGTTTCTGTTGGTTCAAAATGATAAAGCGTTCCTGTTGAGCCATCTTCGTTTGTGAAGATTTTCTTGAGTAATTTGGCAGGAAAAGCTATGTCCTTAAGATATACGGTGATTGCGTCGCCATTATTCCACTCGAGTGTGTTCACTTGTTGATATTGACCGCTATCAGCATCTCGCTTATTTAATGCTACGCAGCGATTAGATTTGATGCCAATAATAAAGTGTTTTTTTAAATCCTGATGAATAAACGTCATATTTGCTTTTGAACCAAACCAGTTATCCGCTAATACATAGTCAAATAAGACTTGATTGCTAACTGCTTGTTGAATCAAAGATCGAAACATATCATTTTTGCTGACCTGCGATTTACGTTTCTGT
>CAZADN010000091.1:0-8149 GCA_964483895.1 uncultured Legionellaceae bacterium | reverse complement strand
CAGTATCACGACTGTCTGCTAAAAATCGTCTTGCTTGTAATAATCCTGCTGGTCCAACAAATTTTTCTGGATTCCACCAATAGGAAGGACATGAGCTACTACAGCAAGCGCATAAAATGCACTCGTATAACCCATCTAACTTATCCCTTTCTTCTGGTGATTGTAAACGCTCTCGAGCCGGTGGCACATTTTCATTTTGTAAATAAGGTTCAATTCTTTCATACTGATGATAAAATTGACTCATATCTACAACTAAATCCCTAACTACTGGAAAGCCTGGTAAAGGTCTTATAACTATTTTATCAGTATTTAATTTAGATAAATGTGTTATACATGCTAACCCATTAGTACCATTTATATTCATACCATCAGAGCCACACACACCTTCGCGACAAGAGCGACGGTATGAAAGAGTCGCATCTTGCTCAGCCTTAATTTTTTCAAGTAATGTCAAAACCATCGGATCACTTTTAGCATCTATAGTTAACCAATAATCTTGCATATATGCTTTTTTATCTATTTCCGGATTGTAACGATAAATGGACAGAGTCACATTCTTAATATCAGCCATGTTTATTCCTCTTAATATACTCGTTCTTTTGGCTCAAAAGGCTTTACTTCATGTGGCATCACATTTACTGGCCTAAAGTCAATAGTATCATCGCTCATTAAATATAAAATATGCTTTATCCACTTATCATCATCACGCTTCGGAAAATCTTCACGGCTATGCGCACCGCGACTTTCTGTTCTAGTTATAGCTGATTTAGCTGTAGCAAAAGCTGTTGCCATTAAATTGTCTAATTCTAATGCGCTAATAAGCTCAGTATTAAATACTTTACTTTTATCTAATAATTTTGCATGACCTAAGCGCTCACGTAAATTACTTAGTCTTTCTAAACCTTTTTCTAACACTTCTCCAGTACGAAAAACACCAAAATCACTTTGCATGACTCTTTGCATTTCATCACGTATAGCAGATGGACTCTCACCTTCTTTAGAATTTTGCCAGCGCGTATACCTAGCTAAAGATACATCGACATCATCATCACTAACAAATAACTCATCTGGAGCTTCATTCTGCGCCCACATTTTCTCAACGTGTAATCCTGCAGCACGACCAAATACCACTAAATCTAATAATGAATTACCACCTAATCTATTAGCTCCATGCACTGAAACGCAGGCACATTCGCCAACTGCATATAAACCTTCAACAATTTCATCTTTACCATGTCTTTTGGTAATTACTTGACCATGCATGTTAGTTGGAATACCACCCATACTATAATGACAAGTTGGCACAACAGGTATCGGATCAACAATTGGATCAATACCTGCAAATTGTTTAGATAATTCTCGAATTCCTGGTAAACGCGCCTTAATAAGATCAGCACCTAAATGATCAAGCTTAAGCTTTACACAATCAACACCATCAACATTAAATCCTTTACCTTGACGTAACTCTAAAGCAATAGATCTAGACACCACATCTCTTGATGCTAAATCTTTCACGTGCGGAGCATAACGCTCCATAAATCTTTCACCATCTTTATTAATTAAGTAACCACCTTCACCGCGACAACCTTCAGTAACTAAAGTACCAGCTCCAGCAATACCAGTCGGGTGAAATTGCCACATTTCCATATCTTGTAAAGGCAATCCAGCACGTAAAGCCATACCATAGCCATCACCAGTATTAATATACGCATTTGTCGTGGATTGAAAAATACGTCCAGCGCCTCCGGTTGCAAGAATACATATACGCGATTGAAAAAATACTACTTCACCTGTTTCAATGCATAATGCTGTTACTCCAGCAATTTTATCCTTTGCATCTTTTACAAAATCTAAAGCATACCATTCACTAAAAATCTCAGTTTTAACTCGAAGATTTTGTTGATATAAGGTGTGCAATAGAGCATGGCCGGTTCTATCTGCAGCTGCTGCTGTCCGCGCAGCCTGTTCGCCACCAAAATTTTTAGATTGGCCACCAAACTGTCTTTGGTAAATTTTGCCATTATCCATACGAGAAAAAGGCAATCCCATATGCTCTAATTCATAAACAGCTTCTGGACCGTTTTTGCAAAGATACTCGATAGAATCTTGATCGCCTATATAATCGGCACCCTTAACGGTATCATACATGTGCCAACGCCAATCATCAGCATGAGCATTACCCAAAGCAACCGTTATTCCACCTTGAGCTGATACTGTATGCGATCTAGTTGGAAATACTTTGGAAAGTAAAGCAACTTTCATATCGGAATTTTTCGCCAACTGATATGCAGCGCGCATACCAGCACCGCCTGCACCAATAATAATCGCATCAAATTTGTTGCGCGCAATAGCCATTATTTACTGCCCCCACACTATCATCAAACCCCAAACAAACTGTCCGACTAAATATATAAAAACTAGCCCCTGTAGTGACAAACGAATCACAGTACACTTGATATAATCTGTCGTTACAGTCCAAATCCCTATCCAAGCATGTAAAACCATCAAGAACAAAGCCAAGACTGTAGCAACTTGCACAGATGTTAAAGCAAACAAATCTTGCCATTTATAATAATCAAAGCCAGGATGTAATATAAAGAACCCAAATAAAAACAAAACATACAAAAATAGATAGATAGCAGAAACGCGCTGAATCAACCAATCCTTCAAACCATTACCAGTTAAACTAGTTACATTGGGTACCATATCCACACCCCTAGAATAATTATTGCAACAATAGCAGTTATTAAAACAATCTTTGCACTAAACTTGGCTGCCTGAATCTCTTCACCAAATCCCATGTCTAAGATAATATGCCTTATGCCAGCTATCACGTGATAAGCTAAAGAACTTAAAAATATCCAAAGCCCTAACTTCATAGTGTGTAAAGCTAACATCGATTGCAAATCATCAAAAGTTGCATGAGAATGTAATGACATATTTAATGTATATAAAGCCAACGGAAGTAGCAAAAACAACCCTATGCCTGACAGACGATGTAAAATAGATACAATCGCTGTAATAGGGAATTTTAAACTAGTTAAATCCATATTCACCGGTCTATTATGGTTCAAATTTTCATCCTTATTGTTATCATAAAATAGTCGGATTTTACATTATTACTAGTAAAACCCACAATAGGGTCTAGAGTATAACATAAAAAAAATACTATTTAACCAAGCCCTAAATTATCTTTTTTGAAAATTCTATCTGCACGATAGCTTGAGCGCACTAATGGACCTGAGGCAACCTCAAAAAAACCCATTTCTAAACCAAGCTCTCTAAATTTTGCGAATGTTTCTGGATTAACATAACGTTCGACTGGCAAATGATTTTTAGTGGGTTGCAAATATTGCCCCAAAGTTAAGATATCAACTTTATGCTCCCTTATATCACGCATAGTCTGCAAAACTTCCTCATCGGTTTCACCTAAACCTAACATTAAACTAGTTTTAGTTAAAATATGCGGTTTATAACTTTTTGCATAAGATAATACGCGTAAAGTAGTATGATATCCGGCTCGATTATCTCTTACAGGATGAGTCAAGCGCTCAACCGTTTCAACATTTTGTGCAAAAACATCAAGACCACTATCCAATATAGTTCTAATATCTGCTTCTATACCTTTAAAATCAGGGGTTAATGCTTCAATTTTGGTTTTTGGGCACATAACTTTAATAGCTTGTATCGTGCGCGCATAATGACCTGCGCCACCATCTGCCAAGTCGTCTCTGTCAACAGAAGTTAAAACCACATAGTCAAGATTCATGAGCGCAACAGTTTTTGCCGCATTTTCAGGCTCTTTACTATCCAAATAACCTTTAGGATTACCAGTATCCACTGCACAAAATCGACATGCTCTAGTGCAAACTTCTCCCATCAACATTATCGTTGCAGTACCATGCGACCAACATTCAGCGATATTTGGACACTTAGCTTCTTCACATACAGTTGCAAGCTTATGTTTTTTAACTTCTTGCTTAACTTGTGAATAATTAGGACTAACTTGATTTTTAACACGTAGCCATTCAGGTTTAGCCAAAGTTTTTTCAATCTTGGCATCGCCGGTTTTAATACCATCTTTTATAGCCACAAACCCTTGTTCTGTTACGTATTTTTCACCACTTTCTAGAACTACAGGAATATCAGACAATTTTGTCATTTTAAAATTAACTCACAAGTTTTTGGAAATTTACGACGCATTATATAAAAAAGTACGCCTAATTCCAAAAATACCATATAAAATGAAACTAGCACGTCACTCAAATAATGCCATGTCAACATAATTCTACTAAGCATAACCAGTAAGCACAAAGATGCCCAATAAATAAAATAACGTGGAAATAACAGGGTCAAACCTATGGCAAGGCTTGTAATGGTAGTCGTGTGCCCAGATGGAAATGAATGATAATTTCGTTCTAAATGCCAACCAAAAAAACCAAATTCTTGCTTAGTAAATAAAAGAACTGGACGCGCCCTGCCTAATATAGTTTTTAATGACCATGCAATTAATGTAGGATAAAGTACTATTAACCACAGTGCCCAAGATTTCAAAGCCCAATTTTTCTTACGTAAAACGTATGCAAACAGTATAGCTAATACGGGCAATCCAGCCAGATAAATCTTTGAAATTCCAATATTGGTAATCCAAGTTAGAATCGCAAGTTTTTCATTTAGGTGCAACCCATAAAAATATAATGAAATACTTTTATCTAAATATACATATGAAAAAACGGCCAAACATAAAAACAGAATGCAAAACCAAGGCTTCATCATGAAGCCCCAAATTTTATCAAAAATATGCATTTTTATCTCCGCTAATAACACCTGAAGAACCCTAAAAATCAGAATTAAAATAACATAAAATTAAGGGATGGTCTATTTAAGCAACCACGGCTGCCCCATCTAAACGCACAATATAAAATCTAAACGCCTAGATTCCGCGCTTTATGCGCGGAATCTAGTTTGGAGCTTAATTTAAAATCCCCTGGATACCGTGCATAAAGCACGGTACGTCGACAAAAAAGAGCGCTTTGTTACTCAAAAATTAGATGGAACAGCCGTGTTTAAGCAACAGATAATCCTAGAAATAAAAACTATTTTGGTTTACTTTGATAGGAATGAATAGTTTCTCTATTAACTATTTCGCCTTTATCTTTCAAATCGTTTTGCATATCTGCTATAAAAGGGGGTTTTAACGCTGCATCTACATTAGCGTGAAAAGGTTGTTTTGGATTTGGATTTACTTTCTCGTCTAAATAATCAGCGACAACACAATAACCATAAACTGTTGCTGCAGCAGTAACGCCCTCAACAGCTGCCCTTCTTACAGCATTAGTAATGAACGATTTCATTAAACACAACCCCATTATGAGTAAATTTTGATTCTAACATTTTAAATTTACCTGTCAAATTGTTTTTTAATGGGGCTTTATCTCCTATTTGCAAGCTTATTTGCCATTGCGCACATTTCATCCACTGGCTTTTCCCCAAGAGCATCATTCATACCATGTATTAGCGAATAAATTATAGTCACCGCCATCATGCGCATAGGTAATACTTTAGATGCTGTAAATAAAAAATCCACCATAGATAACTTTAAGCCGCGCTTTGCGGTGTTATTAGCAACATCTTTAAAAAATGAGATAGATGTTGGAACTTTCAATATACCTTTAGAATCAGCGTTGATACTAGCCATTAAACTATCATGCGCAGCAGTAACAGGGTAAGTTACAAGTGAAAGAACCCCTCCGGAACATGCCCCTTCCAATACGCTTCTGGCAACATGGTTATCGCTAAATAATTCATCTGGAAGTATATGTTTTGCTAATTCTTTACAATGAGTAATGGCAAGAAAATTACAATACCCACCTAATGTTTTAAAAGCATATCCAGCCTTAAATAAAGAAATTTTATTGCTAAAGTCCTTTTTATCAAAGTCAACTTTCATTCCTGAAAGGGTAGATTTATTGCCATGATAAGAAGACATTAAAATTTCTGCTTGCGAGAAGGCCCCAGCCTGAAACCAAGGATTAGAAGCGAAAAATTTATATACTTTATTACCGATTTTTTCAGGTGCTCCAACAGAACTAGACTCCTCCATTTCAAGAGCTTCAAGTGCCTCAAGATATTTAGCTTCTTGAGAAATTGTTGAAACTTGCTTGCATGTGTTAGTAGCTAAGCCTTTTTGTTGCCCAGAACAAATACCTGATGGCAAAGCTCTACCAACAGCTTGACAAAATGCCATAAGTCCCGGCGTAGCTCCCCTATAAATAAAATTAATACCGACATAAAAAGGTGTAACTGCTGAAGAAATAGCGAGACTTGTAACAACCGTTTTAAAGCCTATATTTACAGCAAAAGATTTAAGCTCATTAGTATTACTTGCTGAGCTAACTGACTCAGTCTTAGCGATATCGTCCTTTCCATTCATAACATCACCCAATAATATATTTGCATAATGTAATTATATTATACAATTATTAAGGTAATGTTAAATATGTCGCATTAAGTCTAATAAATAGACAGAGAGCGCAATCCTTCGCGAATAAGTTGTTCTGCTGATTTATTCGCATCTGCGATTTCTTCGATAACTTTCTTTACATCTTGAGATTTAAATCCTAAGGCTTCCAGAGCAGAAATTGCTTCGTCGATTTGTGCATATTTTACCGCAACAGAGCTCTTAACTGCTGGTGAAAACAATAGTTTAGTTATACTATCTTTCATTTCAACTACTAACCGTTCTGCAGTTTTTCGCCCAATTCCTGGAAGTTTGGTTAATAGAGCTGTATTTTGAGTATTTATACATTGTGTAAAATCATATGGAGTAATACTAGATAAAATAGTAATGGCAAGTTTTGGCCCAACACCATTTACTTTAATTAACGCACGAAATAATTCACGCTCATCTTTATCGGCAAATCCATACAGCAAAAAAGCATCCTCTCTTACTATAGTATGGATAAATATTTTTACTGCGTTTTCTTGGGATTCAAGATTAAAAAATGTAGTTAATGATGTCTCTACCTCATAACCAACACCAGAAACATCTACCGTTATCTTCCCTGGCTCATTTTTATCAATTATTTTACCGTATAACATCCCAATCATAGTTTGCCTTGACCTCAGAGTTTTGCGTAAGTCCTAAAAATTTTGTTTTTGTGCAAATGACAAATTGCTATTCCTAATGCATCAGCAGCATCACTTTGCGGGTCTTTTGATAAAGACAAAAGATTAACAACCATACGTTTAACCTGAATCTTATCAGCTCCGCCATACCCAACTAATGACTGCTTAACTTCACGAGGCGAATACTCATACAAAGCCACTCTATGCGAAGCACAAGCAACCATAGCAACACCACGTGCATGACCTAACTTTAACGCGGAACTAGGATTTTTATAAGTAAAAACTTGCTCTATTGCTACCTCTGTTGGGGCATACTCATCCATAAGCTGACATATACCATTAAAAATTTGCAAAAGCCTTTGGCTAAAGTCTTCTGTAGACGTACGAATACAACCACTGTCAATATAACGTAGTTGCGTATTTACTTTTTGCACAATACCATACCCGGTAACCCGAGAGCCTGGATCAATCCCTAAAACTATTGTCACAAATTATTATTCTTCCATTAAATAGGCCTCAGAATATTCAGCGTTACTGTAAACCTCTTGCACATCATCCAAATCTTCCAACATTTCCAACATTTTATCAACCTTTATTGCCGTCTCATCATCAAGAGGCACTAAGATCTGTGCGCGACTTGCAAGCTGTGATTGGATGACTTCATAATTATTCGCCTGTAACATTGCAAGAACGCTATGATAATCTTGTGCAGCAGTAATTATTTCTAAAGTTCCATCATCGAGTAAAATTACATCATTAGCCCCAGCTTCAATTGCTAAATCCATAACTTTATCTGTGTCTAGTGTTTTAGCAAGAAGAATTTCACCTTGTTTATTAAACATGTAAGACACTGAACCATCTGTGCCTAAATTCCCACCATGTTTTGTGAAAGCATGCCTAACCTCAGATACTGTACGATTTTTATTATCAGTCAAACATTCAACTAATACAGCAACTCCTCCAGGTGCATAACCTTCATACACTACCTCATTCATATCAGCGCCATCAAGACCACCAGCGC
>CAZADN010000090.1:0-8273 GCA_964483895.1 uncultured Legionellaceae bacterium | reverse complement strand
ATTCTTTTTACTAATACTGCATGCGCTTTAATCAAATCATCTTGCGCATGATCTGGCATGCTGCTATTAATTAAAGAACTCACATTGCCTCCTTGTGAATTCCCGTAATCCGCTGTGCTCCTTACGGGCTACATTAAAACATATGTGTAGCCCGTAAGGATCGCAGCGGATTACGGGAAAATCTAAAAAATCATAACATTTCTTCTAATTGTGCAATTCTATCTTCTAAATCTTCTGGTACCAAGCCACCACCTTGTGCCATATCTGGCCTACCACCACCACGTCCGCATAATAATTTAACAAACTCTCCGGCTGGTGGAACTTGTTGTACAATAGATTTGCTAATCCCGGTTATCACATTTATTTTATCATTAGAAATAGCATATAAGACAATTACCGCTTTTTCCAATTTTGATTTTAAACTATCTAACATTGCACGTAATCCCTGGGCATCAAGATTATCTAATCGTTTGATTATATAATTAATTTCACCAATCTTCTTACCATCAGTAGCAAGATTATCTGTTGATTTTTGCATCATGCTTTGTTGCAATTGGAGAATTTCTTTATCTTTCGCCTTAATAGTATTTACAACATGCTCAACTCTTGACAATATATTTTGAGGCTGGGTTTTTAATATTCCAGCAATTTCTCTAATTTTTATAAATTCAGCATTTATCCAATCAAGTGCGTGTTTACCGGTTACAAACTCAATTCTTCTTACCCCACTTGCAACACCATATTCACTAATAATTTTCAAAATTCCAATATCACCTGTACGCTTTGCATGCGTGCCGCCACAAAGTTCTTTAGAAAAATCGCCCATAGCTAACACTCGTACAGAATCAGCATATTTTTCACCAAATAATGCGACAGCTCCACTTTGTCTCGCTGTGTCTACATCCATTATTTTAGTTTCAATCAGTAAATTATCACGTATTTTCGCATTAACAATTTCTTCAGCCTTTTGTATTTCTTCAAAAGTCATAGCCCTATCATTGGAAAAATCAAAACGAGCGCGATCGTTTGCAACAAGCGAGCCTTTTTGTTGCACGTGTGTTCCTAAAACCATCTTTAATGCAGCATGTAATAAATGCGTCGCAGAATGATTTATACGAATATCCGCACGTCTTACACTATTTATTTCAGCATTTAATTTCTGTCCAAGTTTTAATTCGCCCCTCACAAGTTTGCCATAATGCAAGATAGTATTACCTTGCGATTTAGTGTCTGCAACAATAAACTCAACATCATCATTATAAAGACGACCTATATCACCAATTTGCCCGCCACTTTCCGCGTAAAATGGCGTACTATCAAGGACTACCGCCGCTTGAGAGTTAAACTCAAGCTTTGTAACAGCATCTGTTTCTTTGAAAATATATTTAACTATACTTACTTGTTCATCACTTTCATAGCCATGAAAAATCGTAACATTATCTGCTGGTATTTCAAGACTCACGCCAAGGCTAAACTGACTCGCAGCTTGCGACTTAGCGCGTTGATTTTCCATAAGCTTTGAAAATTCATCAACATCAACAGTTAAACCATGTTCTCTAGCAACATCACAAGTTAAATCAAAAGGAAACCCATATGTATCATATAATTGAAATGCAACTTGCCCAGGAATTTCCTTACTACTACCTAAATCCTTTATTTTATCTTGTAAAAGTCTGATACCTTGATCAATGGTACGAGCAAACTGCTCTTCTTCATGCTTAATAGTTTTAATAATATAATCTTTTTGCTCGATTAATAACGGATATGCTTCACCCATAACATCGGCCAATGTAGATACTAATTTATAAAAAAATGGCATTGGCAATTCAAGCTTATGCCCATGGCGAATCGCTCTTCGCATAATTCTACGTAGTACATAACCACGACCTTCATTGCTTGGAGTCACACCATCTGCTATTAAGAATCCGCATGCTCGAATATGATCTGCTATAACTTTTAAAGAAGGATGTTCTGGATTAAGTTCTGGTTTAAATTGTAAAATTGCAGAAATTAATTTTTGGAAAGTATCTATTTCATAATTATTATGCACACCTTGCACAACTGCAGTAATTCGTTCAAGTCCCATACCAGTATCAACGGATGGTTTTGGAAGTTTATGTAAAACACCTTGCTCATCACGATTATACTGCATAAAAACCATATTCCAGATTTCTATATATCTATCACCATCAGCGTCAATACTACCAGGAGGGCCGCCAGCTATTTCAGGACCATGATCGTAAAAAACTTCGGTACATGGCCCACAAGGTCCTGTATCTCCCATGGACCAAAAATTATCATCATCGCCACAACGCGATATTCTTTCTTTAGGAATACCTATTTCTTCGTGCCAAATAGCAAAAGACTCATCATCATCATTATGTACACTAATCCATAAACGAGATTTGGGTAGTTTTAAAACATTAGTTAAAAAATCCCAGGCGAAACGAATTGCATCATGTTTAAAATAATCACCAAAGCTAAAATTTCCAAGCATTTCAAAAAAGGTATGATGCCGTGCAGTGTAACCTACATTTTCTAAATCATTATGTTTACCGCCAGCTCGTACACAGCGCTGCGACGTAACTGCTCGTGAATAATTACGTTTTTCATGTCCTAAAAACAAATCTTTAAACTGTACCATTCCAGCGTTGGTAAATAATAACGTTGCATCATTACCTGGAACTAAAGAACTACTTGACACAACTTTATGGTCATGTTTAACAAAATAATCTAAAAATGCTTGTCTAATTTCAGAACTTTTCATGATTTAATACTCTATCTTCTCAACAATTAACTATCTACAACTATCAGAGCCGCGACCGTGAGGGAGCGGAGATTTTTCCGTTCCACTTGATACAAATTCTCTAAATTCTCCGAACTTTTTACCTGCTCCGCTCTTTTTAACTGCTCCGCTCCCTCACGGTCGCGGCTCGGATTCGCGGCTCGGTTTCCGGTTTTTCACTCGGTTAATTTTTAAAAACTTTAGCAATTGTATCTACTGTAAATCCTCTGGAATACAAAAATGACTTTTGTTTTTGTATTTCTTTACCTGAATACTCTTCTTGCCCTTTATATTTTTTCCGCCACACTGCTAATGCGTATTCTACCCAGTTGTCTTGCTCTTTTATAAGAATATCTTCTATGAGATAACTATCTATATTTTTACAACTAAGTTCTTGTTTAATACGTAACGGGCCATACCCTTGACGAATACGTGCATTGCATATCATCTCAACATATCGCTCGTCGCTTTGCAAATTTAAATCTTTTAATTTGGCAACCGAAAGCGCAATAGTATCAGAATCAAAACCTTTTTGCAGAAGTTTATTTTCTAATTCCATTGCACTGTATTCTCTTTTTGATAGTAAACTCAGTGCATAGTTATATGCTTTATTCATCAACTACTTCTATCTCCCGTGTTTTATTCACAACTAACATTTCTTTACGAATCATTTCTTCGAGTTTTGCAGAAAGTTCTGGATGCTCTTGTAAATAAACGCGAACATTATCCTTTCCTTGACCAATTTTTTCTTGCTCATAACTATACCAAGCACCAGATTTTTCAATAAATCCTAACTGCACAGCTAAGTTAATAATTTCACTTTCTCGAGAAATACCTTCATTATAATAAATATCAAATTCAGCTGCTTTAAATGGAGGAGCCACTTTATTTTTAACAACTTTAACTTTTGTTTCATTACCAATAACTTCTTCACCTTTTTTAATTGAACCAGTACGACGAATATCTAAACGCACTGATGCATAAAACTTTAACGCATTACCGCCTGTTGTCGTTTCTGGACTACCAAACATCACGCCTATTTTCATTCTAATTTGGTTAATAAAAATAACTAAAGTATTAGAGCGTTTGATATTTGCAGTTAATTTACGTAAAGCTTGCGACATTAAGCGTGCTTGTAAACCAACATGTGAATCCCCCATCTCGCCTTCTATTTCAGCTTTTGGAGTTAAGGCAGCAACTGAGTCAACAACTATCACATCTACCGCTGCTGATCTAACCAACATATCGGTAATTTCTAAAGCTTGCTCACCAGTATCCGGTTGAGAGATTAATAAATCTGCGACTTTAACACCAAGTTTTTCAGCATAACTTGGATCAAGGGCATGTTCTGCATCGATAAACGCACATGTTCCACCTTTCTTTTGACATTCGGCAACAACTTGCAAAGTCAAAGTAGTTTTACCAGATGACTCAGGACCATAAATCTCAACGATTCGCCCTTTAGGCAAACCACCTATTCCTAACGCGATGTCAAGCCCTAAAGAACCAGTGGAAATCGCTTCAATATCACGCCCAATACTACTATCACTCATACGCATAACTGAACCTTTTCCAAACTGTCTGTCAATTTGCAAAAGTGCTGCGTTTAATGCTTTTTGTTTATTTTCATCCATATTAATTCACCTTTATTTAGAGGAGGAAATGCAATTCAAAATTATTGCACAAATGTAGATGAATCTTCAACTCTTACTTGATAAGTGCTATAATCACCGGATTTAAAATATATCGGATAGGTTATAATAAGAATGGAAAAAACATATTCTCCCGAAGCTATCGAAAAAGATTGCTACGCACAATGGGAAAGTCATCATTATTTTCAACCACATGGGGATAATAGCCCTTTTTGCATCATGCTCCCGCCACCTAATATTACTGGCAATTTACACATGGGCCATGGTTTCCAGCATACTTTAATTGATGCTTTAATTCGCTATAAACGTATGATGGGACATAAAACTTTATGGCAACCAGGGACTGATCATGCTGGCATATCAACACAACTTGTTGTTGAAAGGCAATTAGAGAAACTTGGAACACCAAGAAAAGATATGAGTCGCGAAAAGTTTCTTGATATAGTTTGGAAATGGAAAGTAGACAATGGTGAAGATATTACTAACCAAATGCGCCGCATAGGCTCTTCACCTGACTGGACACGCGCACGTTTTACTATGGATGAAGGTTTATCCAAGGCTGTGCAAAAAGTTTTTATACAATTATATGATGAAGGCTTAATTTACCGTGGTTCACGTTTAGTTAACTGGGATCCAGCTTTAGGTACAGCAATATCTGATCTTGAAGTAATCTCTGAAGAAGAATCTGGTAGTCTTTGGCATATTAAATACCCAATAGAAGATTCAAAAGAGTTTTTAATAGTTGCAACTACGCGTCCTGAAACTATGCTTGGTGACGTAGCTGTTGCAGTTAACCCTGATGATGAACGTTATAAGAGTTTTATCGGCAAAAACATTTGCCTTCCATTAACCAATCGTATTATTCCAATTATTGCTGATGAATTTGTCGAAAAAGATTTTGCAACTGGTTGCGTTAAGATTACCCCGGCCCATGATTTTAATGATCATGCTATTGGAAAAAGACATAACTTACCATTTATTAACATCTTTACTAAAAAAGCTGCAATTAATAAAAATTGTCCTATAAAGTACCAAGGTATGGACCGTTTTGTGGCTAGGGACACGATTGTTAAAGATCTAGAGGCTGAAGGATTTCTAATAAAAGTTGAACCATACAAGATTAAAATCCCACGCGGTGAAAAATCTAATGTTATTATTGAACCATTATTAACAGACCAATGGTACGTCAAAACCGAAGATCTAGCCAAACCAGCCATAGAAGCTGTAACTTCTGGTAAAATTCGCTTTATTCCTGAAAACTGGAATAAAACTTATTTTAATTGGATGGAAAACATTGACGATTGGTGTATTAGTCGGCAACTATGGTGGGGACATCGTATTCCTGCCTGGTATGATAATGAAGGACACACTTATGTTGGCTACAGCGAAAATGATGTTCGATTTAAATATAAACTTGATGCAAATGTTGACTTAAAGCAAGACGAAGACGTTTTAGATACATGGTTTTCCTCAGCTCTTTGGCCATTTTCAAGTTTAGGGTGGCCGGAAAGAACTAAAGATTTAGAAGAGTTTTACCCAACCAACGTATTATTTACTGGATTTGACATTATCTTCTTTTGGGTTGCACGCATGATAATGATGGCTTTAAAATTTACAGGTAAAATCCCATTTAAAGAAATTTATATTACGGGTTTAATCTGCGATATAGATGGCAAAAAAATGTCAAAATCCAAAGGTAATGTTCTTGACCCAATTGACATTATTGATGGAATATCTTTAAAAGACTTACTTGAAAAACGCACAAGTAATTTAATGTTATCATCACAACGAGATAAAATTACCAAAGACACAAGAAAACAATTTCCGCATGGTATTCCTGCTTATGGTACCGATGCTTTAAGGTTCACATATTGCTCGTTTGCATCTAATACTAGACAAATAAGATTTGATATAAATCGAGTTGAGGGTTACCGCAATTTTTGTAACAAACTATGGAATGCAGCACGTTTTGTCCTGATTAGTACCGCTGAAAATACTATTGATTTTGATGATGGTGCTTTTCAGTATACCGAGGCGGATAAATGGATACTTTCAACTTTACAAAGAACCACTGCCAAATGTCATCAGTATTTTACCGAATATCGTTTTGATCTTTTAGCAAATACATTATATGAATTTATTTGGCATGAATATTGTGACTGGTATTTAGAGCTTTCGAAAACGGTTATTTACGATGAAGATACTATATCACCTATTCGCCGCGCGACTAGCTATACACTTATTCATGTTTTAAGTAGAATCCTAAAGCTATTACACCCAATTATGCCTTTTATTACAGAAGCAATTTGGCAAAAAATGACTAAGCTTACCAGTGATGGTGCTGAAACAATTATGCTTAGTAAATATCCGGAGGTAGATGAAGAGTTCATTAATCAAGATATTGAAACTGAAGTTGAATGGTTAAAGAAAATTATTCAAACTATCCGAACAATTCGCAGTGAAAGCACTATCTCTCCTGCTCAATCGATATCATTACTAATCAGAAACGCGTCTGAATCAATGCAGCACCAAGTTAAAAAATATTTTGCGCCATTAACAAGTCTCTGTAAAATTTCAGAAATTAGCTTCTTAAGTTCTAAAGAACAAGCACCTATTGCAGCATCAGCAGTGGTTGGTAATCTAGAACTACTAATTCCTTTACAAGGTTTAATTGATGTCCACAGTGAAGTAACGCGACTTGAAAAAGAAATAGTTAAAATTGATGGTGATATTGAATTTGCAGAGAGCAAGCTTAAAAACCCAACTTTTACAGATAAGGCTCCGAAAGAAATTATTGCCAGTGTAGAAGAAAAGTTAAGTCTTGCAAAAAATGCTAAGAAAAAATTACTGCAGAATTTAGCAAAGATTAAATCATTGCAATAATTGCAATGATTTAATCTTTGCACTATCAATAATATGAAACTACCCCAAACATTTTTAGCGGACAAAATACTTGGTAATATGCATATATATAATACTTATAGGTGTTTACTTGATTATCAATGTTAAATTTGGTAGTATAATGCCCACATTGACAATTGAGATAATATTATGCCTAGATCAGAATCGCAAAAGGCGAAAAATACACTTTTATATAACCAACCACAATTGGACCAGTATCATCATCTGAAAGAATTGCAAGATACAGTTAATAAATGCATTCTTACTAGAGATTAAATTCAACAAAAAATTATGGAAGGCAATGTTGAATTCCGTGAAAAACTGCAAGATTTAGTTTTTTTAGAAGCAATTATTCAAAGTTATCGCGCATATGAAGATCTGCAAAAAATATTATTTAAACAAAAAAGACATGCCTTGTTAAAAGAAATCGATGCAATAGCAGGATCTTTACAAAAAGGTGAGTCCATACAGGATGAGAAAAATAAAGAACAAATAAGAAAAATACACGATGATAGCTTAAAAGAAGTTACTCTTATAAGATATGAAATTGCAATCGCATTAATTCTGGCAATAAGCGCAGCTATTACAGCCATTCTATTCGCAA
Source organism: uncultured Legionellaceae bacterium (assembly GCA_964483895.1). Lineage (GTDB taxonomy): Bacteria > Pseudomonadota > Gammaproteobacteria > Legionellales > Legionellaceae > 2-12-FULL-35-11. The sequence goes on along the minus strand of CAZADN010000090.1, from coordinate 331 downwards.
CGATACCATCATTCGCACAAGGCTTCGGAAGTGCATTTTCAGATGCCATTATAGGGTGCGCAGGCGTTTACGTATATGGCGCTTCAATGACAATTCCTCAGAGCGCAGCGGATTACGGGAATCATATAATTATTAGGGACTACCATTAATAATAAGATCGATTTAAATACTCATAAACAGGTAAGAATGTGTGTTTGCCAGATATTAGTTTTGGATAATGATAATTCATTGATCCCGTAATCCGCTGCGCTTCTTACGGGCTACGATCTGTGAGCTGTTCCAGCATCATAATTTGGAATAACTTGAACTAGTCAAGTAAAATAAAACCCTG
>CAZADN010000089.1:0-8421 GCA_964483895.1 uncultured Legionellaceae bacterium | reverse complement strand
CTGTAAAATTGGCGCTGTTATTAAGCAACAAGCGTTTGTAAATCCCATGTATGTGTTTTTGAGTGTATCTGGGGCGATGTCGTCTGATATCATAAATGAGAGGATATAGCTTCCGCATGAAACACCTAACAAAAATAGAGCGATACCTTCAATTAGTAAAGAAGTAGCAGGGGCATAGATTATGTATCCTAGCAGTGTTATCGCAAAAACTCCAGCCGCAAAAAGTAAGTATCGACGTTGCCTAAATTTTTTAGCCAACCAACTATACAATAAGGTACCTATAAAAACTCCGATAAAAATAAGTAATGAAAGTTTGGATGCGGTGGTGGATGCTATTGATAAGTGATGCTTCAAAAAAGGTACCGCCCACAACGCAGCAAATACCGTGACTATAGAGTAGATTAAGCTAACATATAAACCATTAATCCAGGCGATGGGGTCGGAAACGACTTGATATACACTATAAAAAAATGAGTGATTTTTAGACGGGATTGTTTTTGAATTGTTATTTGGAATAAATAACGCGCACCCAACTGCTGCTAATAAAAAGTATAAGCCATGGACAATCATTGCCGCATGCCAAGTAAAATATTTAAATATCAGAGCTGACATAAATACGTAGCGTATAGTTGCAAGCATTGATAAAATTTCGGTGAGGGCAATTAAATTGGCCTTTAGATTTGGTGAAAACCATTGACGTATAATGTATATACAACCAACAAATGCGAAGGCAGCCGCACCTCCAATAAAAAGTTTGGCAGTAAACGCAATGAAATAATAGGTTGTATTAGCAAAAATAAAACATCCAATACTACAAATAAATGCACCTATACTTAATAACTGTCTAGGACCAACTTTATCCATGATAAAACCAGCGGGAATTTGAAAAGCAATGTACATGTAAAAATAAACACTACTTAATAACGAAGCATAAAAAGCGGTTGTATCAAATTCTTTAGTTAAGTGCTCATAGAATATGCCACCATTTAATTGCATGGTTGATTGAACCATAAAAAATAATTCAGGAAATATTAAAATTATCCAGGTATGGCGTTTTACAAAGTTCATACTTGCGAGTCCATAATTATCTTATGAGTATTCTAGGATAATGTTCTAACTTATTAAATACTCTTTATAATAACTGTAGATCTTTATTTTGAATTGTCAAAATGTATAATCCCATGGTGCTAATAATTAACTTACTATATACCTAGAACTTGTAAATATACCGTGTTCTTCGGCGTCACGCGCTTTTGCAGAGGTCCTTTCTGCCTCATTAAGGTATAGTTCTTCAGCATCATTTTCTATTTCATCTTCATCACTACTACTGCTACTCGTATTAATGCGATCCGTAAAAAATCCATGTTCTTTTTCATAAGGTATTATGGTTTGCTCTATTTTACTAATAGCTTTAACATGTGAAGGAACAGAAGGGTTAGGCATGATTGCAAGAATTTCTTCAAGTACTTTGTCCAAGTCATCAATAACAGATGCTTCCAGTATTACTCCATAATGCATAGAAAAGCCAATGAAATTTTCATAGCTTTTGTTAAGTTTATTCCAAAATTGCAAAACACGCTTGCGAAGACTATAGATATCTGCCGCAAAGTTTACCTCTAGAATAGTAACCTCTAAGGTTTTAAGCGTATGATACAAGAGGTTGTATGTGTTTACTTTATCTTCACTATCACCTGGACCAATATTATTATGTGTTATAAAATCCTGTATCATTTGTATGCATTGTTTTTTAGCCTCAGGCAAGACGTTATTCTCTACAAACGTCAACAAATGAAGTGCAATTTCATCCAGAACCTCAGACAACTCGCTAATGGTTCTACTAATTTGCCTTTTCAAAGGATTTCGAGTTTTATCTAAAATACACATTTGTTTTAAATGGTTTTTTAGAGTATATAAATACTGATATTCTTTATTAAGAAGTTCAAATCCGTTATGTTCATCAAATATATGGCGAGATTCAAGAAAAGTATGATCAATCAACGGAATCCTTGATACTAATTGTCGTATATACATATCAATATTGTTGAAAAATTGATTTTTAGGTAAGGTTTTCTCTTCTGTAAAACGAGCTAACTCATTACTCATAATAGTAGCTTGCCTATCAAGCTTCTCATGCAAGTACTGTATGCTTGCATCTAAAGGTAGTGTTTTCGCCAAAAGTCTATGTAAGGATTCCAGAGAAGTAGATGCATCTAATAAACGTACTTGCGTATCCGTACAATTGATAGTTTCAAGAGCGTCATTCCATTGCTTAACCATATTCTCGATTGCTAAAATGGCTTGGTTTGTCTGTTTGGTTCTAGAAATTATCTCAGCAAGCTCATTAGCAACAGGTGTTAAAAGTATATCCATTAGATTACCCATGTCACCTACGCCTTCATTGCCAAACATATCGATGCTACGTCGAAGCACAAGTAAAGATTCTTGCAGCCTTTCTTGAGAGAGTAAGGATTGTTGGGCATGTAAACAAGATAAAATTGCGGCTTTAACATCTTCTCTTGCATGACTGAAAAGCATTGATTGATCAGTAAATAGCGAAAAAATGCGACTTTGAATAACATTAATTTTATTTTCTTCCTCGGTATTAGACACGAGATCGCTCATCCATCGCGAGCCAAATGATACAAAAGGTGCCCAGCTCCAATTGAAGTTATATTTGTTTTCTAGAAGAAGAAATAATCGATTTATCCATGGTTTCAGACGTGATATTAGATAAACATCCAGAGGAAGAACATCGTCATTAATTTGTACTCTATCTATGTGAGAGACAGTCAGCAATACTTTTTTAAGATGGTTTTCAGCTAAGGTAGTTTCTGAGTTAGTATTGAGTTTATCAAACCATTCTAGAAATGCTGCTTCAAAGTCAGATCTATTTCTTTTAATCTCTGATTCCTTTGCAATTAACAGGCGTTCAAAGGCGCCAACTGTTTGACTTCTGATTGGTAATGATGCAACAAGTCGTGAAAATTCGGTAGATCCGCATCCAACAATACCAATACCGTTACTCTTTAAATACAATTGCCATGTAAAATAATTTGCAGTATCTAGCGAGAATTCAGGTATTTCAGTATTAAGTGCGAGTAACAATTTTTTTTCTTGTTTGACTTTTTCTTGGTCATTTTTTTGGGAGCATAATAAAGTAATAAAAGTATCAACTATTTCCTTTTCCGTTGGACTTATCATAAATTATATCCTTAGTGTTAAAGATAAGAGCGCACTTTATCATAAAGTGAGGCAAATTTCAATCACTACGCTTAAATCATACTCTAGAGATGCAAGCTTCTAGATTAAAACACGCTAGAGGAGTCATGTATTTGAGCTTGATTTAATTTAATGTATATAATAAGTTCTTTTTACAAAGAATCAATTTAGAGAGATATTTACTATGTCTTCGATTTCTGAAGTTATTCAAGAGTTGAGTTATTTTTCGTATCACAAAAACATACCTGAAGTACTAATAGTTTTAGAAAGTTTTAGAGATTTTAAAACTATTTTATCTCAGTTAGGTATATCTAAAAAAATTGATGATGAAACAGTTAATTCACTGAGATCTACTATTAATAACATATTACTAGATGATAATAATAGTTTAATTACTGCAAATGAAATATATTTGCCAGATGCATGTCATAGAGCTCTATTAGCATTAGCTGAGTTTAGGCCAATTAATCCTGAAGACCCAATATCGTTTGATAAAATTAATTCTAAAAAGAAAGTATTTGTTTCAACAGGTCATCAGTTTGATATTTATACTCTTATTAATTACCATAATGATAGACCATGCCGAGGTGATCTTAATGAAGAGCAATATAATTACAAGCAGCTTATAAATCCTTTGACTAATAAGAAATTTTCTTACATGGATTCTACTCATATTCGAAATGTTGCGAAACAAAAGAATATTGAGGTAAGATCATTAGTTGATGAGTCTTGTATCAGTGTAATTAACCTCGCTGAAAGGATAAACATTTACTCCTCTAGAATGTCAATTGATGAGATAGCGGATAATTTAGGATTACTATTAAGTGGTGCTGAACTTTATTTAAATAAATTCAAATATTTTCTTATGATATGTTTTGTTATTTTTGGCATGGAATTAATGCTATTAGGTTATGCTCTAGACCATTTAGTTATAGATGCATCTAATTTTTTAAATCCATCTACAACAAGAAATAGAGCAGGTTTTTTGGAGGCAGGAGTGATTATTGGTGGTGCTATATCTATTACTTCACTTGTAGCTTTTAGTATGTTTAGAATAGAAAGAACAGATCGTTTTGTGAATGAAAGAGATAGGCGTGAGCAGCCTCAACTTGTAGCAAATCATTAGCCTCAAACTGGAAAATAACCGCACATGTAGTATATTATTAACTTATACATGCTTAAAAATATACTTAATATGCCAACTAACAAATTCCATTATATCTGGATGGGGTCCGTGCTACCGAAGTATGAAGAAGCTTTTAAAGTTGGGCCAAATGATTTGGCAAGGCAACTGCGCGAATTAATTTATCACAGTAATACAACAGACATACCATCGCTTCGAAGTAATCCGCAAGATCAAGAAATAATTATGTGGGTTCCAGAAGATATTATTGAAAATATTAAAGAGCGCAATCTTCTTGACCCTCTAATAACTCTGAAGCCTATTGAAGATATATATAAAAATCCTGAGCATATAAGTAAATCTGAAATAGATAAATTAAAAAGAAGCGTTGATGTCTTGGGAAATCATAAAGCATACTCAGCACAAAAAGATGTTATATCAGCCGCAATTCTTGAAGAATATGGAGGATACTATTTTGATACAACAACTCTTATCGATTCTGTTAGTACCTTAATGGATAATCAACCTAGCGATATATGGTTTCCAAGAATTTATGAAAAAAGTCAAAGTTACGACGGTAGTACGCTAATATATGCTGGGGAAAAATATTATACTACGACTTATTCTAAAGACGGTAAAGAACATACATTTTGCGACACAGTTCCTCTTCCTGACGTATGGGCAATGCACTATTCTACGCCAGGCAATGGCATTTTAAAGAAAATGATGAACAAATACATAGAAAAATGCCAATACTTTTTCCCAGAAAGTTTCAATAATACACATCTTAGTAAAAGTTCTTATGAAATGCTCTACGAAGATGAGCCTTTTAATAAAAGTGGTTATTCGCTTGGGGCTGAAGGAAGCGGCGCACAACTTATGCAAAACGCAAGCAGAGATAAACTGATTGGCGAATTGGTTATTTTTTCTTTATTAGATGCGGTTATAGATAGTTATGGTGAACCCACACATGAAGTCATGGAGGAAATAAGTTCTCCTGCGATTGATGAAGGTGATTACAGATTTGTTGAATCAATGGGGATAAAAAAATTTCATAATGGCATTTGGCGCCAAGAAGAAATGGCAACGCGTATGGATTATAGTATTTCGGCACCGCCAATTATACAACCAGTTGCACAGAAAGAAGTGCAGGAAAGTCAAGAAAAACCTAGAACGCATATGTTGGCAGTAAAGGCCACTGCGTTTCAAGATATTAAACTAAAATATCAACAAATGAAAGGAGATACATTAAAACGCGAAATAATAGCTGATTTTAGAAAACAAATTGCAGCAATTGACGATCTTGAAGTACTAAATCTCTTTGTGGAAGACTTCAAAAAAAGTGTCTCATATGATGTCCTTAAAACAGGACAAGGCATGACTTCAAGAATATGTGGTCTAGAAACTGGTTCTGTAAAAACCATTAATGCTATTGTTAGAGAAAAAACCTCAGAACTAGAACAATCTCAGGCTGATTATAGAATGCGCAAATAAAAAGTTATCTTAAACCAGGTCTGTTTGTCATAGATAAAATGTCACTTTGCATACTTTGACAAAGAGAGGTTATTTCTTGGCTTGGACCTACAAGACTTAAATATGCTAAGATATCTGGATTTTCTTCTATAGCACTACGAATCAAAGCGTTACCAACTTCTCCACCAAACGCATTTTGTGAAACATCTATAAATAAATTGTTAGTAATTGAACTGGTGCGAATAAATTGTGCTAAAGCTTTTGCTCCATCATCTTTAATAGAGTTGTAAATTAAATATAATCTAAGTGACGTATCAGTGTTCATTCTATTAAGTATATTAAGTATATCTATAAATCCAGCATCTCCTAAGCATTGCTCACTTAAATCAAGCTCAATTTCTTGCGGTTCTGATATGTTTGAAATAGCATTAAAAATCATTGCAATTTCTCTTGCAGATAAATGTTGCACTCCAAACTGTAAAGATAATGCTGTTGAACTAGTTCGTAACCTTAGTGCATCTGCTAAACTACTTATTATTCCTATACCATGCTTACCAAATTCATAATTAATTTTAAATTTTTCTTTTTGGTTTACAGATCTTAATGCTTCAACCAAGATTAAAGAACCATTTTCTGTGGTTTGATTAAATAGTAAATTAACGGATAAATCTTTAGTGTTACTAGTGTTGCATTTAATAAGTTCAGTAAGTTCGCCAATTCCATCATCAGTTATGCGGTTACTAGCTAAATTTAAAGTTAATTTTTCCGGGGCATTGCTGGAACTCAATATATTTGTTAAAACACTAATACATTGATTACCTAAGCGATTATTAGCAATATTTAGAGATACAGATGATGCTTTACAAGAATTTGCAATCACTTGCGATAAAATAGCTAAAGATTGTATGTCTAGTTCAGTGCTAGTTAAAATAATCTCAATAGACCCAGGGCAATTAGGAGATTGTAGAAAGTTAGCCAGAGCAAAAATATCAGTTGCATTTAATTGATGATGAGTAAAATCCAAACTAAGATTCTCAATAGCATGTGCTTGCTCAAAACATTCAAGAATTCCTGCAACTTTACCTTGCACTTGTTGTATCATTGCAAACTTGAAACTAACATCTTTTTCACTTTTATTTGCATTAAACACATTTGAAAAATCGCTAAGTTCGGTTACACGTACATATTTCAATGGCATTTAATTCTTCCCAATCTTGAAAAAAAGTAACATATAATATGTATGATATACACAAATAGCATGTTATACAAATACATCACCAAACAAGTCTGGGGATGTAGATATTAGAGTTAAGCTTAAACTTTATTTAAAGTCATACTACTAGTATTTTCAGTGAATACTTCAGTTTGTAATTCGTTTACATCGTTTTCATGAAAAAAAGGGGATGGATTTTGTTTGAAATATGCGCCTGGTAGTGGGCTAAATAAGCTTGTTTTACGAGTAATTGGATTGATACTTTGGGTAAATAACTTTGGCATATTATTTTCTCAACTATATTAATTTTATACAAACTTGGCGAATTTTATAATACTTTATCTTTAATGTAAATGTTTTAGCCTGACAAAATAAACACATAATTTGATATAAATTCAGCATGATTCCACAAGTCAGAAGAAGTGGTATCTAAAGATAGATGATTCACAATTTTTTCAGGTAATTTGTAAATTACATTGCCGTATAGTTTAGTGTTAAAGCCTCTTCAATTTCATTTTCAGGAATAAAAGACTCATTTTTAGCTAACTCTATATAATCTTGGTAATTAGTATTATTATGTTTCATAATAACAGAATTAGGATTAATTAAGCAGCCCAGTCCAAATAGTGCTGTTCCTATACCTACCAAGGACATGTATAGCTGGAAAGATAATGCATGCAAGGAGATTAATAAAATTATAGCTGTAAAAAAGCAAATAATACCGGATATCGCGATAGCGAAAGATGCTATTTTTAATTTATTATTAAACAAATTATTACGATTTTCTATCACATTACGATACTGAGAAAAGGCGTCTGTTGTTGCGTCATATTTCGAACGTGCTTCAGTGTTTTCTAGAAAGTAAATATTGTTATGAGTATACTCTTTGTTTTTAAAAAACTTAGCGTCGTTATCTTTTTGAAACTGACTATTTGTAAAAAATAATACATTTTTATTGAGACTTAGAATAGTGTTTTTTAATTTTTCTTGTTCCGTTGTAATAAGTGCTATTCTACCGTTTAGAGAATCTATTTCTTTTTGCATCAAGTTTATGCTAGTAGGGCATTCTTGCGGTAGTCTACGTATCTCCAAATTTAATTCATTTATTTTTTCAGTTAATTCTAAAAGTAAAACATGAGTTGCCTTATATAAAGCTGTAGATGACTTTAATAATTTAACGGTAGCTTGTTTAATTTGCTCATACAATACAGGATTTTTTGTTTGTGTAATTAACATAAATAAGTCTCATATAATTAACAACAAGACAGATTTTAGCTCATACAAGCTTCTATTGCAACTAGAATAACTTTACAGATGGATCAACAATATGTTGCATAATAACCTGAATTCGACGAACAATTAAGTCATTCCCGCGTAGGCGCACTACTGTCCG
>CAZADN010000088.1:0-8704 GCA_964483895.1 uncultured Legionellaceae bacterium | reverse complement strand
TTTATATTTTTACCAGAAGACCAAGATCCAGATAGTCTCATAAGAAAAGAAGGCAAAGATACATTTTTAACTAGAGTAAAAGAAGCTGAACCACTGCATAGTTTCTTTTTTAATACACTCCTACAAGACGTGAATATTAGTTTATTTTCTGAAAAAAGTCGGTTAATTATCAAAGCCAAACCATATTTAATAAAAATGCCTGATGGCCCTTATAAACAACTATTTATTAATGAACTCGCTAAAATTACACATATAGATACACACAGAATTACCCAACTAATTGCAGACAATTCTGAAACTATCATTCATGAGAAACAAAATAGTAATACCAATCGCACACCTATGCGTCTCGCCATTGCGATTTTATTACAACATCCAGAAATCTATAATGAGCAAAGCCAAGAAATAATAAAAATTATCCCAAATATAATTAAATTTAAAGTGCTTACAGAAATAATCAAGCATATAGCCAATAACCCTGGCATAAACACCGCAAGTTTAGTTGAAAAATGGCGAGACACACCATTATTTGATTCAATCAATGAACTTGCAGGATTTGCCCATAATGTACCGCAAGATGCGCTATGTGCGGAGCTTTTAGATATTATATATTTCATTGGTAAACAAGAAGATGAAAATAAAATTAAACTATTAATTGAAAAATCCAGAAAGTTGAACTTAACTAATTCTGAAAGGGAAGAGTTACAACAACTATTAAAGAACCGACATAAACTTAAAAAATAGAGTTCTTGCAAGAACTCAAATAAATAATTGTTGATAAAAACTGGCATGTTAGGCAAAGCGAGTTTATAATTCATACAATTAACGGGAGTGATAAGTATTTTATTTAAATAATTAACCATAAAGACGGTTAATTATACATTAAATCTTAGAGCGTATTTTTCTTCAGCAATCGTAGGCGTATATATAGTTTATGAGTAATAACGAACAAGACCAACAACAATCGCAAATCACTAATGTAATTAAATTAGGTAAAGATCAAAATTATTTGACCCATGCACAAATAAATGACATGTTACCAAGTTTAGTAGATACCGAAAATTTTGATGTAATTATTAATATTTTAGAAAATATGAACATCAAAGTATTCGAGCAACCACCAGATGAAGACGAATTAGTATCTTTACTAGCAAATACCGAAGAAGCCCCAGAAGATATAGACGAAGCAGCAACAGTCATTGCTTCAGTTGATAAAGAAACAGGCCGAGTTACCGACCCAGTTCGTGCTTACATGCGTGAAATGGGTACAGTTGAGCTATTAACACGCGAAGGCGAAATAAAAATAGCTAAACGTATCGAACAAGGCATTTATCAAGTATTAAAATCATTAGCATCTTATCCTGAAACTGTTCAACTAGTTCTAGATGATTATGATACATTTTTAGCTGAAGAAATGCGACTTAGCGACATTGTTAGCGGCTTTGCTGACGAAGAAGGTGAGGAATCAATGCCTCCTTCTAGTATCGGCTCTATGCTTGATGAATCACAACAAGAAGATAGTCTATTAGAGGATGAAGATGAAGAAGAATCTAGTGGCAGACCCATACGTGATGTGGACGATGATGAAGAAGGCGATGATGGCGAAGGTGGCATCAGTGACGTAGACGACGGCCCAAATCCAGAAGTTGCCAAAGTATATTTTGAAGATTTACGTGAACATCTTAAAAAAGTTAGCGAATCTATCGCTAAACATGGCAGAGATTCTAAAAAAACTCTTGAATTAATTGAAGAAATGACAGAATCATTTTTAAAATTAAAACTTACCTCAAGAGAAGTTGATAGACTAACGAAATATTTTCGCACCCTTAGAAACTATGTACGCGATTATGAACGTAAAATTATGCGTATATGCATTGAACGCGCGAAAATACCAAGAAAACTATTCATAGACAGCTTCCCAGGACATGAAACTAATTTAGCATGGTTAGATAATATTAGCGCTAAAAATAAAAAGTTAGACTTAGAACTAATTAGCATTCATGCCGCAGAAATTAAACATTTACAAGGTAATTTAGTTGCATTCGAAGAAGAATATGGCTTAAATATTACTGAGATTAAAGATGTTAATCGCGAAATGTCAATTGGTGAGGCCAAAGCTCGACGCGCTAAAAAAGAAATGGTTGAAGCAAACTTACGTTTAGTAATTTCTATTGCAAAAAAATATACTAACCGTGGGTTACAGTTCTTAGACCTTATTCAAGAAGGGAACATTGGCCTGATGAAGGCCGTCGATAAATTTGAATATCGTCGCGGTTATAAATTCTCAACTTATGCAACTTGGTGGATTAGACAAGCAATAACCCGCTCTATAGCAGATCAAGCGCGTACTATTCGTATTCCTGTGCATATGATTGAGACAATAAATAAGCTCAATAGAATTTCAAGACAAATCCTTCAAGAAACTGGTCAGGAAGCAACTCCTGAAGAATTAGCTGTAAAAATGGATCTAAGCGAAGATAAAATTCGCAAAGTTTTAAAAATAGCTAAAGAACCAATTTCAATGGACACTCCGGTTGGCGACGATGATGAATCAAGACTAGGTGATTTTATTCAAGACGATAACATAGAGTCTCCAATAGATTGCGCAACATCAGAAGGACTAAGAGAAGCAACACTAGAGATACTTGAAACATTAACACCTCGTGAAGCTAAAGTTCTGAGAATGCGTTTTGGTATCGAAATGAATACTGACCACACATTAGAGGAAGTTGGTAAGCAATTTGACGTAACCCGTGAACGGATCCGCCAAATTGAAGCTAAAGCTCTACGCAAACTTCGTCACCCTTCTCGTTCAGAAAAATTGCGCAGTTTTATTGAAGGTGATGATAAATAATTAGTTAGGGTCTAATAGACCCTAATCTTCTGACGTAGTTTATGTATATTTTAAGTTGAAATTAATATTTACATAAACTATGCTGAAACAAATCATCCAAAACATTTCACCCTGATTTTCTTAAAGGATTAAAGTACTTTAAAAATTTAGTGTCCTCACGATGCAACCATGGATATGTGATTTATGCTGGGGAGCGAGAACAAAAAATTCAAGACTTTGAAGTCGCCAACTTTTTGCATATTAAAAATATTATAGATAAAATTTCTCAAATGTAACAATGGTAAATACCAATGCAAATTGATATAAAAAAAATAAAAATTCCAGCTAATAAAGACACGCCATCGATATGTTTACGAGTGCGCGTGGTTTATAAAAATCAAAACGCACTTAAAACAGCACCGTATATGTTTATCTTACCAGGAGGACCTGGTTCTAATCATTCTTATTATCTTAACTATGATTGTTTAGCCGAAGTTGTCAATTTAATTTATTATGACCCACGTGGATGTGGTTTAAGTGGTAGTGGTGATTCATCAACTTATACCATGGATAATTATATTAATGATCTACATATTATCAAAGAATCCTTAGAATTAGATTCCGTAATTTTACTTGGTAAATCTTACGGTGCAATGTGCGCTCTTGGTTATGCTTTACGTTTTCCAAAAGATGTAAATAAATTAATTTTGGCCGCAGGAGTGCCAGCTTGTGATTTTATCAAAACAGCACAAACAAATCTTAAAATGCGCGGCACAAAAGAACAACAGCAAATTTGTCAAAATATATGGTCTGGGAGCATTCAAAATGACGAAGAAATGTCCGAGTATTTTAAAATAATGGCAACAATGTATTCATGGAGAAAAAGAAACCAACAAATCGTAAATCGCCTTGCACCAACTCACCGCTTTACATACGAAGCGCTTAACGAAGGATTTGCAACACAATTTGGGCACTTTGATTACAGAAATCAATTAAAAAATCTGCTATGCCAAACCTTAATTTTGGTAGGAGAAGAAGACTGGATAACTGACCCTATGTACTCCAAAGAAATGGCAGAAAAAATTTCAAATAGTACACTACATATCTTTCCAAACTCAGATCATGCGATGGAATCTGATGTACCTGAGTTATATTTTAATACTATTGTTAATTTCTTAAAATAACTAACCTCAATTCAAAGAATATGAAAAATAAGCTAATTGATTTAAAAGATAAAATTTTACTTAAAAAAAGGTAGATTATAGAAACTGTTAATGATTAGTTGAAAAATATATCGCAAATTGAACATTCAAGATGCCGAACTGTACATAATTTTATAGTGAATTTACTGTCTGGATTAATTTCATAGGCTTTACAACCCAAAAAACCGAGAATTACAGGAATAAATGTTAAATTATTAACCAAATGTTAATTTATAAACATTTTCATCGCTTGATAAAAGATGATTGACAAAAATATGCTCGGGCAAAAATTGCCGCTACTGCCGGAGCAAAAATATGTCTGAGCAAAAATATTGCTCTGTTCGGCTTTTTATAATACAATAATGGGTGATTAACTAAAATGAGTAGCTAATAATGCCAGATAATGAGATGTTTCTTAACGCGGTGTCAAAAAACGAATTGCAACTCGTACAAGCCTTTCTTAATGAAGGAGGCAACGTCGAAATTACAGATAACGCGGGTTTAAATGCTTTAATGCTCGCTGCTAGCAAGAATAACATTGAAATTATTCTAGAGCTTTTAAAGTTCGGAGCTAATGTTAATGCTCAATGTGAAAAAGAGCCACGAATTGGGCTTACCGCATTAATGCTTGCCGCTCGAAATCATAAAGTCGAAGCAATAAAAATTCTGCTAAATTATGGTGCAGATAAATCGTTAAAAGGCCCGATCTTATTATCGGGAGCAAATACAGCAACGATGTATGCAGAGCAAGAGGTTTGGCAAGCAGCTGATTATGAAGCAGTATCCATTCTCAAGAATTTTGGTACATTAAATGATTCTTTTTTGAATGCTGTTTTACAGGATAGTTTAGAGCAAATAAAAGAACTTCTTGATGCAGGAGCTGACATCAATGCGAGAAATTCTAAGAGTGAAACAGCGCTGATGATGGCAGCTAAATCTGGAAATTTAGCTATTATAGATGAGCTATTAAAAAGAAATGCTGATAAAAATTTAACAAGTGAATCTTTACAAAATAACCTGATACCAAGATCAGCTCTTTCGTATGCTTGTTTATATGGACATACTGAAGCTATTAGAAGACTCATGCAAGTTGGAATCAGTAAGGAAAATCAAGTAACCGCATTATCACTATGTATTAAGGACGATACCCCTTCTGCCTTGAAAACACTTATTGATATGGGAGCAGATAAAAATACAGTAATTTTAGGTCAAATCACACTACTATCAACAGCAATTAAAGCAGGTAACGTTAATATCATTAAAGTTCTTATAGAGGCTAATGTTGATGTACATGAATTCAATGATTATGCAATGATTTCGGCTGCGCGTTGTCATGATAGTTCGGAAATAATTGCATTACTCATCAATGCTGGAGCAAATATAAATGCAGAGGAAGATTTTGGTACGGCATTGGAGCAAGCAGTAGGCGCGAATCATTTCAATGTTGTTAGAACTCTTTTATCCGCTGGAGCAAATTTAATTTCCAACAGAAATCATACCGCACTGATGACAGCTGCTCAACATGGTAACATACAGATGTTGGAGTTGCTGTTCGAATCAGATGGAAAAACAGTTATCGATGTTCAAGAAGAGTACTATTCTCAAACGGCTCTTATGTTCGCTGCAAGAGCAAATAAGTTAGATGCTGTAAAATTATTGTTACAACATGGTGCCAACAAGACGCTAAGAAATATAAAAGAACAAACTGCGGAAATTATTGCGTCCGAATCAAATTATCGCAATGTCTCATTACTATTAAGAAATTTCGGAGCCTTTCAGGATCGACTACAAAAAATTAGATTTGATAAAAATCGATTATCAAAAGAAGATCTAGATATTTTTGAATTAATTACTGATCCTATAACGCTCGAAATCATAAATGATCCTGTGAGTATTTCTAGTGGAATAACATACGATCGGCTCTCGTTAGAGGATTTATTTAAACATGCGGGAAATGCTGCCGCAATCGAGTGTCCAATAACAAAATTGCCAATTCGACGAAGTGAATTAAATAACAAAACCCACATTATTACAAAAAATCTTATTAACCATTTTGTGTCAAAACAAGAAACTACTACACTAGATGAATCAAAAAGCGATATTGATGCAGGTTCTGTAAGCGTAAGTAATGTTACCATGTTTGTGCAAACTCCATTAAGTAATGAGAGACCTGGAAAAGTTGCAAAAAACAACGAAACAGAGGCGTCTTATTTGCATAAATAAACACCTGATGCAAAGCCATAGCGGAGCTCAGTTTGGCTTTCTTGCCAGAGAACGGCTTTGTTGAATAAATCAATAATTCAATAAAGCCCTTCAATTGAGGGAAATCTGTCACGATCACGGCCCTTGGTGGTAAGGATCTTATAGTATTTATTCCACTATCAATGATGCCTATTCTTGCCGCTCCACATGTTTCGGGCGTCATTGCGCTTTTATATGCAATTGATCCAACACTCGATCCGATAAAAGTCAAAGAAATTATTACATCACAAGATGTTGTTCGATATGGACAACATCTTGGCCCTGAAAGTAGCATAGGTTGTTGCTGTTAATTTGCATTTATGCTAAATTTGGTATAATATAATGATTAAGATGAGCGTTATGTGAAAGAACTGATTTGGCTGGGAAGCACATTAGATGATATAAAATCATTTCCTGATGAAGTACAGGATGAAATGGGGTATGCGTTACATTGTGCACAAATTGGTGAGACGCACCCATCAGCCAAACTTTTTAAAGGGCATGGTTCAGGGGTTTATGAAATTGTAAGCAATTTTAATACAGATGCCTATAGAGCTGTTTATATCGTAAATTTAGAAGATTGTCTGTATGTTCTGCATGCATTTCAGAAAAAGTCTAAATCAGGCATAAAAACTCCAAAAACAGATCTCACTGTCATCGAAACAAGATTAAAATTATTAAAGTCACATTTAAAAAAGAGGTGATCTATGAACAATCGCGATGAGTTAACAATGACAAAATCCTCAGGTAATGTGTTTAAAGATCTAGGGTACACTAATGCTAATGAACATTTACTGAAAGCTAAATTTGCTGTTGTAATTAACAATATTATTAAAGAAAAAAATCTAACTCAAACTGAAGCTGCTAATATTCTGGGGATCGATCAACCCAAAGTATCAAGATTAGTGCGCGGGATATTGTCTGGTTTTTCAATTGATAAATTGATTGTTTTTTTAATTTCTCTAAATCAAGACATTGAAGTCAATGTAAAACCACACAAAAATAAGCGTATTAATAACTTTGATTCTCATTTTTCATTACATTATATTGATGGAATCTGATGTGCCTGAGTTATATATTAATACTGTTGTTACTTTCGTAAAAGAACTAGGTGCACTATAATAAGCATCTATCAAAATTCACAAGGCCCACCGTCTAAAATAAAAAAATTGTTCTTAATTACTAAAGATGCTATACTACAAATGTAGCTAAATGTAACTATTGTAGGTTAATGATGGGTATTCCTATTAGAATTGATGAATCAATTTATTACGAGGCAAAAAAAGTTGCTTCTGCTGAATTTCGATCTATCCCGAATCAAATTGAATATTGGGCCAAGCTAGGAAAATGCGCATTGGATAATCCTGACTTACCCATCGAATTTATAAAAGATGTGCTTTTATCAAAGCTTCAAGATAAATCACTAGCAGAGCCTTTTAATTTTGAAGAAAAAAGTGAGTGATATCAATATAAAGCAAATGCCTGCTTTTAAAAAAGCTTATAAAAAGTTACCGCTTTCTCAACAATTGATTGTAAATAATGCAATTAACGAAATTGTTAAAAACCCTCAAATTGGAAATGAAAAACGAGGGGATTTATCCGGAGTATTTGTTTATAAATTTAAAATTCATCATCAAGAATTTCTTTTAGCCTATGAGTGGGATGCTACACAACGTTTATTATTGGCATTAGGTGTGCATGAAAACTTTTATCGTGACCTTAAAAGTAGATAAATTTATACCAGGAGATTAAATGATTGCGCTAAATATCGATGGAGAAAGCCTGGTAAACAAAGCAATGGAAATACGAATACGCAATAAATTTCAATTAATTGATCTAATTAGATCCGCCATATTTACTATACATGAAATTTGTTTAATGGAGCCACTAAACGTTATTAAATTCTGTATCAATGGCTGAAACGCCGAGGCGACCGTTTGATTTTTGTTCGATAATTTTGATTTCCTGATGTATGGAAGCAAAGGAAGCTGAACAAAATAAGAATAGCGCTGTAAATAATTTTAGCATGGTATGCACTCTAATATGTTTTAATTTTTACGATCAAATTACGGCCGACAAAATCGCACTCTACGTAATTGATATTAACTTGTTTTCACATTCATTGAAAATACAGTTTGTTAAATCTCTTTTCATTGCAGCTTACTTCATTTAAAATACTATTTTGTTATACAATGATTCACACCATGATGCCGTTTTTATTAACCTTATGTGCTGCAATTTTTTGGGGCGCTAACTTTAATGCTGGTAAAGTATTAGTAAACTATTTTGATCCATTACATTTAGTTGCTATCCGATTTTTATGCTCTTTACTGTGCATTTTGCCCGTTATATTGTTTACGAAAGCACGAACAATCTTCATTCCAACGTTTAAACAAAATTTTTGGGTATATGCTCTCCTTAGCCTTAT
>CAZADN010000087.1:0-8736 GCA_964483895.1 uncultured Legionellaceae bacterium | reverse complement strand
GTACGTGTATTTCTAGCAAGAATTGCAGGGAATATGGGCGCTGTTTTAACTTTAGTAACTCTAATAGGAATATTGGTATCACCAATCCTTATTTATATATTTGCGCCAGGATTTGGGGAAGATTCTTTACGGCATAATTTAGCTGTACAAATGTTGCAATTAACCTTTCCATATTTAATGTTAATTTCATTAACTGCTATGGCTGGGGCTATATTAAATACATACGGTTACTTTGGTGTGCCAGCATTTACTCCGGTTTTTTTAAATATTTCCATGATAATCGCGGCAATTTATCTAAGTCCTAAATTTCATACACCAGTTATGGCGCTTGCTTGGGGGGTATTGATTGCTGGAATAGTGCAATTGTTATTTCAAATACCTTTTTTAATGAATAAAAAATTATTAGTCAGACCCGAAATTGTATTTGGTGATGCAGGAGTGAAAAAGGTCTTAAAATTGATGGTTCCAGCTTTATTTGGTGTATCCGTTGCACAAATTAATCTTATGATAGATTCAATTTTTGCATCCTTTTTACAAGTAAGTAGTGTTACCTGGTTATATTATACTGATAGATTAACTGACTTTCCTTTAGGAGTATTTGGTGTCGCTATAGCAACTGTTATTTTGCCTCATTTATCTCGTAATCATGCAACTAAAAGCACAACAGACTATTCTAAAGCGCTTGATTGGGCATTAAGACTTTTACTATTAATAGGAACACCAGCTGCATTTGGTTTAATTTTCTTTTCTATGCCTATGATTACTAGTTTTTTTGCCTATGGAAAATTCAGTGCTTTTGACGCGTTGCAAACGCAAAAAAGTTTAATAACTTTAAGCATGGGATTACCGGCTTTTATGATGGTAAAAGTACTAGCATCTGGATTTTATGCTAAACAAAATATCAAGACTCCGGTAAAAGTTGGAGTTATAGCGATGATAATCAATTCGATTTTTTGTGCAATTTTATTTATCCCGCTTGCGCATGCCGGTCTTACTTTAGCATCGACCATATCAAGTTATGTTAATAGTGGCATTCTTGTAATACTTTTAATTAAGCGTGATATATATATACCAAGACCTGGATGGATAAAGTTTATTCTGCAGTTGATATTTGCTAATAGTTTGCTTATTGTTTTCTTATTTAACGTTACTGGTAGTGTAGATTATTGGATGAATTTATCAAGATTAAATAGAATAGGGTCATTACTTATATATATTGCAATATCATTTGTAATATACATCGTAGCATTATTCGTATCTGGAGTTAGAATAAAACAATTTAAAGGTCAATTTAAAAATAGCGAGGGTTCAAATGCAAGCTGATAATTTTTATACCACTGATAGTACCAATGCTATAGCTCTTAGATTTATTACTAAATCTGATTTAAATGAATCAAAACACGCGATAGCTAAGAATTTAATCAAGGCTTTGAATTTTACAGCTAAAGCAGGGGAGGTTGCACCTATATTTGATGTAAATTATCAAATATCTGAGTTTTTAATAGGCATGGGAGATTCTGAGGATGATAGCTTTCTTGCTAAATCAATAAAAAATTTACCAGTTGGCATATATAAATTGACTCAGCATTGTTCAGTAAATATCTTATTGTCTTGGTCTCTAGAGCAATACAAATTTAGCAGGTATAAAAAGAATTCAGATGAAGCACGTATTTTATATTTAGATGAAAACACTCATAAAACTATAATTAATAAAGCTCAATCGATATTTTTAATTAGAGATTTAATTAATACGCCCACTTGTGATTTAGGCCCTGAAGAATTAGCTGAAAATGTAAAAATAATTTCTAAAAAATACTCAGCGAAATTTAGTGAAATAGTTGGCGAAGATCTATTAAAGAAAAATTATCCTGCGATTTATACAGTCGGGCAGGGCTCCAGTTCTAAGCCAAGGTTATTATCCCTAACTTGGGGTAATAATAAACATACTAAGGTTACATTAGTAGGAAAAGGGGTATGTTTTGACTCCGGTGGTCTTAATATAAAAACCACTTCCGGAATGGATCATATGAAAAAAGATATGGGTGGCGCGGCTCATGTTATTGGGCTTGCAAATTGGATAATGGCTGAAAAATTACCTATTTATTTACAGGTGTTAATTCCTGCGGTTGAAAATAGTGTGGATGGTAATTCTTATAGGCCTGGTGATGTTATTACTATGCGTAATGGGTTAACTGTTGAAGTTACAAACACAGATGCCGAAGGAAGACTTGTTTTAGCTGATGCGCTTTCTAAAGCATGTGAAGAAGAGCCAGATTTAATCTTAGATTTTGCAACTTTAACAGGGGCAGCAAGAATTGCGGTTGGAACTGAAATTGCTGCGATGTTTTCTAATGACGATGAATTAGCTGATGAGTTATATAAGGCTGGTAAATCATCTTCTGACCCAATATGGAGATTACCTTTAGCATCTCAGTATAACTCGCTATTTGACTCAAGTATTGCTGATATGGCTAATTCAGGAAGTAGCTCTTATGCCGGCGCAATAGTTGCAGCGTTATTTTTACAAAAATTTATTACTAATAATACACCATGGGCGCATTTTGATATTATGGCCTGGAATGTATCTTCAAAGCCTGGTAAACCAGTTGGTGGTGAGGCTTTAGGGTTTTTAGGGGTTACTAGGTATCTAAGTGAGAGATTTATTTAACAACTAACCAATATGCTTCGAGACGTCGCTAACGCGACTCCTCAGCATGAGCGGACTATGCTATTATTTTGGCATTTGTCAACTAAAAGATAAGTTGAATTGGAAGACTGCGTCTGCGAAATTTGCACTACAAAACAAATTATTTCGATGTAGCTGTTGAGCGATTAAATGACAATTCCTCAGAGCATGATAAGGGCCCCGTATGAAAGTGGCTCTTACCTCAAATACCCGTGATTATTGCGATAATCACGGGTATTGTAAATCCTAGTTTTTGTTTCAATATTCGACTAAATCATGTCTTTTGAGTATATAAGTTTATTTTATCCATAACATCGCTTGTAACTCTAATTTTAAGTTTCCAACCTCCATCTTCCATAGGAACATCATTAATAACTGCTTTCATTGTATATAAATCTGATCTTAATTTACTTTGCTCGACTGTAAGAGTAATTTCATTTTCAATTATTTTACCAAAAAGTTTAGTGCTGATTGCTTCTTTAAGATAATCTAAACCTAATTTATCTTTAGCTGAGACCCAGACTTTTTTATTGTTAAAGCTCATTTTAGGTTTTGAATTTATCAAATCAATTTTATTAAAAACTTGAATGATTGGTATATCTTTAGAAACTCCTATCTCACTTAGGACTTTTTCTACAGCAAAAGCTTTCTCCTGCCAATTTTCATCACTAATAGCAATTACATGTAAAATCAAGTTAGATAATGTTGTTTCTTCTAAAGTTGCATGAAATGCTTTGATTAAGTTAAGGGGTAAATTACTAATAAATCCAACTGTGTCCGCTAAAATAACGGTATTTCCTCCTAAGAGATGTAATTTACGCATTGTCGGATCTAATGTTGCAAATAACATATTATCAGTATATATATCAGCTTCGGTTAATGAATTAAATAATAATGACTTACCAGCATTTGTATAACCAACTAGAGAAACCGTAAATTCGCCATGTTTACTTCGCGCTTGACGATTTTGTTGACGGCTATTCTTTACTTTACTTAAACGTTTATTAATATATTGAATACGAGTTTTTAAAAGACGCCTATCACTTTCAAGTTGTTTTTCACCGGGGCCGCGTAATCCAATCCCCCCTTTTTGGCGTTCTAGATGCGTCCAGCCTCGAATTAAACGCGTAGATAAATGCTCAAGTTGGGCGAGTTCGACTTGTAATCTTCCCTCAAAAGTTCGTGCTCGCTGCGCAAATATGTCTAGAATTAAACCGCTTCTATCAACTACACGACAGTTAAACAACTTTTCTAAATTGCGTTCTTGAGATGGTGATAATTCATTATTTATTAATACGATGTCAGCATTTAGTTCTTGAATTTTATCTTTGATTTCTTCGGCTTTCCCAACTCCAAGATAAAATTTAGCGTCAGGAGATTTGCGCGTAACAATCAAACTATCTAACACAATTGCTTTAGCAGCAATTGCAAGCTCAGTAAATTCTTGTAAATCTTTTAATTCACCTTTTTCAGAAAAATTAACTTGAACAAGAATAGCTTTTTCACCACCTTTATGCCTATCAAACACAATATTAAACTATAAAATAACTGAATTTTGATTAGGGTACCTAAAATTATAAATAATGCAAGATCTGATGTTATATTTCATATTCCCATTTTAATCACATTTTAGTATACTGCATTGCATATTTAGATTAAGGATAATTTAATTAATGAATAGTGAAAGGATTTCTCACACCATAAATTCATCTTCATTACAATCTTCAAATAAAACCGAAATAATCGCTGGGATAACTTCATTTTTAACAATGGTGTATATTGTTTTTGTAAATCCTACTATCTTAAATATTGCTGGTTTAGATAAAGGGTCTGTATTTACTGCTACATGTTTAGTTAGTGGTATTGCATGTTTATTGACTGGAATATTTGCTAAAACTCCTGTTGGTATTGCGCCTGGAATGGCTTTAAATATTTATTTCACTTACAGTGTTGTTTTAGGATCAGGTGTAAGTTGGCAACATGCTTTGGCAATGGTATTTATATCAGGCTTACTATTTTTACTTATAAGCTTTACTAAATTACGTCGCCTTTTACTTGAAGCAATCCCTCATAATTTACAAATTGCGATATTAATTGGTATAAGTCTATTAATATCGATTATTTCATTGGAAACTAATAACATCATTATTAAAAATGAATATACCGTATTTAGTTTAGGTGATTTAGCAACTAAACAAAGTATACTTTTTTGGGGTGGTTTTCTATTTTTGTTAGTTCTAGATTACTATCGAGTATATGGAGCAATTATAATAAATATTTTAGGTATTACTTTTATAAGTTATTTATTAGGTTTAACTAATTTAAATAATTTAGTTAGTTTACCACCTTCTATATCACCAACTTTTTTAAAACTTGATTTTAGTCATATTTTTGATAATACATCAATCAAAATAATATTTACGTTTCTATTCATTACTGTATTTGACGCAAGTGGTACCCTACTTGGGATATTTAATCAACCGATGTTCTCCAAATCACCTACAATTAAAAGCCAATTATCTAAAACGCTTTCCATAAATGCTGCAGCTACAACTTTAGCGGGTTTACTCGGGTCATCAAGCACATCACCATTTATTGAATCTGCTGCTGGTATTCAAGCTGGAGGACGCAAAGGTTTAACTGCTATTATTATAGGAATAGGCTTTTTATTAACATTATTTTTTTTCCCATTAGCGCAAATCATCCCCAATTTTGCAGTTGGCCCTGCCCTTTTATATGTTGCATGCTGTATGCTTAAAAATGTAGATCAGCTCAAATTATCTAACATTTCAGAAACAGCCCCTTGTTTATTTACCATTTTATTTATACCCTTTACAGCATCTATTACAGATGGAATTGGTGGAGGATTAATTTTATATGTGGCGTTGAAATTAATTGTGAGAGAGCGTATCCACCCACTAACCGTAATATTAGGAATAATATTCTTAATGTTTTTTATGTTTGCATTATAAATAGGGTCTGAAAAACATAGCAAAAAAGGATTTATTGCATGAAACAATGTTTATTATTGATAGTATTATTTTTAACCACCATTTTTTCTACTGTTAACTGCGCTGATGATAGGCCTAGAATATTAAGTTTTCATACCATAAAATCGTTTTTTGATAGTATTAGTATTGATGAAATTGAAAAGGAACGTCAATTGCAAGCGCAACAAGCTCAAGAATACTTAGCTCAACAAGATGATATCGAACAAACTGATGATACGGTAACTAATAACGTCAACGAACCTAAAGAGACTACAATTACTCGATTTTTTAAATCTTGGGTTTTTACTGGCACTCTCGGACCAGCATGGGAGAACGCCGGACAAACACAGACTTTTTATTTAGCTCCAAGAGTTAAAAAAACTTACGCTGCTGATAATAAAACAAATACTATTACACAGGCATCTTTATTCTTTGGAGTTCAGAAACATTTGTTTAGTAAAATATCTGCTCAAATTGGTGTGACTGTTGCAACTGCATCTGATGCAACATTAACGGGTGAGATTTGGGATGATGCCAATCCTAAATTTAATAATTTATCATATAAATACACAGTTCAAGCAACCAGAATCGCAGCTAAAGGCACGCTACTGTTTGATAACAACTTAATTGTTATCCCATGGATAAATGGTAGCATTGGCACAAGTTATAACAATTTTCATAACTTTACTAATGCCCCGCTTATCTATCAAGTTGTCGTTAATCCAAATTTTGAACCATACACTTCACAATCTTTTACATATGGTTTTGGTGCTGGATGTCAAAGGAAACTGTCTGATAATTGGCAAATAGGTGCAGGTTACGAATTTACAGATTGGGGACACGGTAGATTTTTAAAATCATCAAATCAAACCACTTACAATACTATCAGTATAAGTCATTACTATACCAACGGTCTTATTTTCAACTTAAGTTATTTAGCGTAAGGAAACATATGAAAAAATATATATTATTATGGTTACTAAATTTATTTTTAGTTAATAATATTTTAGCTTCAACACCATTATGGACTTTTACGCCTTTAACTCCTACTAGTGTTTATGTAACCCCGAATACTATAACCGATGTCCGCTATTTAATTACTAACCAATCAAGTGAAACTCATACAATTGCATTGCAACCGTTCCCATTTCGAGTTACATCAATATTGCCTAATAGTTGTGGAGAAGTATTTACTTTAGGTCCAAATGAATCTTGTATATTAGCAATCTTTATTGCTGGATTAGAATTGTCGGCAAGTTATATAGGTGGACCTACTATTTGTGAGTCAAGTGGTATATTACTTTGTTATACTCCTTCTGAAGCTGATGTTTTAACAGTTATTTTCAGTGGCCATAGTATTTCTCTTGATAAAAAAATTATACGGTATTCTAAAAATGATGTTGTGCAAAGTATTACCATTATAAACGATTCAGCTGAAAAAACCATCCATAATGTACAGATAAATTTGAAAAAAGGACATCTGGATAAGTATTTAATGCAAAATGCAAATGATTGTAAAAATATACTACCTAAGCAATCTTGTACTATTTATCTTGAAAGAATAAATGGAGATATGATTCCAAAATCCTCTTTAGAAATCCAAGGAGATAATATTAGAAAATCATTGGTAAGAATTAAAGCTGATGGTTATTAAATAAAGGCTATATATTAGATGAAAAATATTATTAAAATTGCTTTACAACGCCCTTATACATTTGTTGTCCTTGCGATTTTGATATTACTTATGGGTGTTAGATCGATTTTTACAACTTCAACGGATGTTTTTCCAGATGTTAAAATACCAGTTGTAGCTGTTGTTTGGGCTTATGCTGGTCTTCTCCCAAGTGATGTTTCTGGAAGGATAACCTTTATTCATGAGAGAGCAATAACCAGAACAGTTGAGGGTGTTAAATCTATTGAAAGTCATTCGTATTTTGGAATTAGTATTATTAAAGTATTCTTACAACCAGACGCGGATGTTGGTAGAGCTGAGGCAGAGATTTCAGCAGTTTCACAAAACGTTGCAAAAATTTTACCACCAGATATTTCACCACCAATGGTTATGAAATTATCTGCATCTTCTGTGCCTGTCGCCATGCTAGAAGTAGCATCTGATGAACTTCCAAGTTCAGAATTAAATAATATAGCAGTCAACCAGATAAGAACACGCTTGGTAACAGTTAGAGGGGCCATACTGCCCCAGCCTTATGGCGGAACAACTCAACAAGTTATGGTGTCGTTAGATCCACAAAAACTTTATGCTAAAAATGTTACTGCTTTAGATGTTTTAAATAAATTAAATAAACAAAATCTAATTTTACCAGCAGGATCTCAAAAAATAGATACAATTATGTGGATGGTACAAAATAACGCAGCTCCGCTTAAAGTTAAAGATTTTGATAATATTCCAATTAAAACAGTAAATGGCGCTACAGTATTTTTAAGGGATTTAGGATATACAACCCTTTCAGGAGCACCACAGCAAAATGCTGTATTGGTTGATGGTAAACAGGCAGTTATGCTGGTGGTCATGAAAAGTAGCGATGTTTCCACATTAAAAGTAATTTCCGGAATAAAAGCTTTATTACCTGAAATTGAAAGAACTGTACCAGGAAATATTAAGATTCGTGTTTTAAATGATGCCTCAAAATTTGTAAAAGAATCTATAAGTGATGTTGTACATGAAATGTTAATGGCTACATTTTTAACTGGATTAGTAGTTTTATTGTTTATAGGTTGTTGGCGTTCAACTTTAATTATTTCGGTATCAATTCCACTTTCTATCTTATCTGCAATTATATGTCTTAATTTAACTAATGAAACAATTAATGTAATGACCTTGGGAGGATTAGCTTTAGGCGTTGGTATTTTAGTTGATAATGCAACGGTAATGATTGAAAATATTCACTCTCATTTAGCGATGAAAAAAACCAGAACCGCAGCAATTCTCGATGCAGCAAATCAAATCATAGTTCCAACATTCGTTGCAACGTTATGTATAAGTCTTGCATGGTTACCTTTATTTGGAATTAGTGGCATCTCTGGCTGGTTATTTCAACC
>CAZADN010000086.1:0-8791 GCA_964483895.1 uncultured Legionellaceae bacterium | reverse complement strand
GATTTTTATTTTGCTGGTGAAGAGTTATCAATTTTTAATATCAATGATATAAATAAAATATTTGATTTTTTTTCTAGAATTAACTCAGTTGAAATTGATACTGTAATATCAAGTTAGAGGGGTGCAAATGCCATTATTCTATAGATTGTTAACTTATACTATTTTATTTTCAAGTATTCGAATGTTAATTGGAGGATATTCTTCGTTGTATTTGATTAATCATGGCTTATCTATTGCAGATATCTCGTTTTTAAAAGCATTTCAGGCGGTAGTGATTGTGATTATTCAAATTCCTATAGGAGTTGTAATTGATAAGTATAGAAATCGGTATCCATTTATTTTGATTTCAATTTTTCTTTCGGCGGCATGGCTATTTTTAACAGGAATTAGTGATAGTTCTGGTTACTTTTATACAGCTGAATTATTAAACGGAGTATCTTTGGCTATATTCAATGCCGTGATGCTCCCAATTTTAGTAGAAACGTACTCTTATGAGACTGGTAAAGACGATTATAATTATACACTTGGGAAATTTTTTAAATATCAAAATTTACTTATGGCGTTATCAGTAATATTAGGAAGTATCTTTGTAAATATTACTTCCAGGTATATATGGCTAATTTCAGCTTTATTGTTATTTGGAATAGGAGTTTTTTCAATTTTATCAAATGATTTGAAAAAATATAATTTTTTACCAACTAAAAAAACACATAAAATATCAATGAGATATTTTTCTGATATATTTAATCACATTATATCGAAAGATTTAGTGGCTCTTTTTGTGGCAAATATAGCGCTTATTACAATATTTCAAATATTAGCGCAATTTTGGCAAATTATTATTTACGATTATTTAGGGAAGTATACGTCATATGCTTTGGTGTATGGACTATTTTTTTCGGTTATTCTTATGCTGCAGGCAATAGGTTCTTATTTAGCTGAAAAAAGGGATTCTTTACTTATAAGCTTTGTTTTTATGCTTTTTCTTAGTGTAAGCTTAGGGTATTTATTGGTATGTAATGAAAATTACTCTAATAGATTTATTCTGATAACTGTGTTTTTAGTGTCATTTATTTTATTCAAATATCCTGCAGTTATAATCAGTGCTTTACTGCACAAGAATATTAGCAATGATATTAGAGCAACGTTTGATTCAATCATTAGTACCTTTTCTATGTTGGTAGCAATAATAGTGTTTTATCTGGTTGGTGTGTTGCTTAATACATTTGGAAATAGGGTTATTCTTTTATCATTGGAGATATTATCAATAATTTCTATTATCTGTATTGCTTCATATTTTATTAATGTTAAATATAAATCACAACTAACATTGAGTACGGAGGTTGGTTAGTGCTCAATTTTTTGCAATCTTTAATATCAACTCTTCAAACACCTTTTTATTTGCTCCCCAATGGATAAGATGCTTGCCTGAGTTAAACATGTATAAATTGCAATATTTACCATTTTTGTCGCAATCATGTTTAATTTTCTTAAACGATACGCGGTTGTCATCTTTAGCGATGATGATATTAAATGGTCTGTGAATATTTTTTAGTACATACCGATTATCTAAATCAAATTCGAACATAGT
This sequence comes from uncultured Legionellaceae bacterium, assembly GCA_964483895.1. Classification (GTDB taxonomy): domain Bacteria; phylum Pseudomonadota; class Gammaproteobacteria; order Legionellales; family Legionellaceae; genus 2-12-FULL-35-11. The sequence continues at coordinate 7,200 of CAZADN010000086.1, read as the reverse complement.
TAATAAAGCCGGCACATCAAGATATGGGAAATCTGCTTGATTAGCAAATTGTGCTTTCGACTCTTCATCCGCGCTTTCATAGCTTGGGTAGGTGCATCCTAAAAATTTGTATTCGCAGTAGTCGCGTGAATGGCTGTAAATTTTTGCAAAGCTTCGTTGTAAAAAGTTATTTGAGGTTAGATAAAATGCTGGAGCGTAAAATATTAAAGTTGCGTTAGTGGGTATTTTATTGTCCATCGTAAGCTTAGCTAATTGTGCGCCACCATAAGATAATCCAACTATAGTGATTTTTTTATAAATCGCTGCAAAGTGGGTGATTAATTGCTCTAAATAATTTAATACGACTTGGTTATTAGTTTTAGAAAGAGTTTGTAAATCACGACCATTGTACGGTAGAAGAGGAGCATAGATATCGCTATCAGATTTGTTTTTTATATCTTCAATCAAGGTTGTAAAAGCTCTTGGTGTGCTTGCAAAGCCATGGATAAAGATTATCGCCTGTTGTTTTCCGGCTTGATAGACTATGGACTTTGCACCGACAATTACGCCATTGTTGTCGCGTTTATACATTTGGTTAGTAACAAGTTCAGCATTTTTGTCTAATTCGCTACTTGATAAACGTGCTAATCCTAATATAGAAACAATTACAAAAGCTACAATCCAAATGATTTTTTTGGTTTTTTTATTCATATCATTCTTCCATTTCTTTAGGTGTCCCTGGGTCTTCCAAACTTAAAAAACCAGTTTTAAAATCATATGCAAAAATCTCAGCGTATCTGCCCCAGTCAATCATGGTTTTTAAAACTCTTTGTGCTTCTTCTTCGCTTAAGTAATCTTCAAGTTTCGTTAAAAATCTTTCTTCAGATACGCGATTATCTGGTTTTTCATCTAATATCCGACGGATATAACGCGCTAATGGTACTTTGTCTAATAATCTTTGTGCAAATAGTTGTTTACGTGTTTGCAGATCAGCATCAGCAAAACCGCTACCTAACTCACTTAAGTGAATTCCGCTTTCAAGAATTTCTGCAAAACCTAAAATTTCTAAGGTTTCTATAATTGGGAATAAATCATCAACATTCATCATTAATTCATCAGCGAGCATCGGCAAATCAATTTTTTCATCGAATGATTTGATGGTTTCAATAAGTCCAGTTAATTCAGATGGTTCAACGTCAGGCAATCTGTAACCAAGACCAATTTGTGTCTCGCGAAAAGATAGTTTGCTTTTTTCTTCGGTCGCATTAATCATTAAAGTATAAATACAATTAACTAGATGACGAAATTCACTGGATTCAGTATTGCGTGGGTGTGGTAAGTTTACTGGTAAATTAGCGCGTACTGAGCCAGGGTCGCTACCCAAAATTATTATCCTGTCGGCAATATTTGCTGCTTCTTCAATATTATGCGTAACAAGCAAAATGCTATTGGTATTGGTTTTTTTCTTCTGCCAAAGTTCCAATAAGTCTGATTTTAAATTTTCTGCAGTTAACACATCTAAGGCTGAAAAAGGCTCATCCATTAGTAAAACATCAGGGTTAACAACTAATGCTCTTGCAAAGCCAACTCGTTGACACATCCCACCAGATAATTCGCGTGGATATGCTGATTCAAATCCATCTAAACCAATAATATCAATAGCATCAATTGCTCTTTGCCTACGCTCTGCGCGCGGGACTCTTAAAGCTTCAAGACCAATTTCAACATTTTCTAAAACTGTAAGCCAAGGTAAAAGTGCAAATGATTGAAAAACCATAGCAATACCAGGCACTGGTTTAGAAACTATAGAGCCTCTATAGGTTATTGATCCATGGGTGGGTTTTAATAGTCCTGAAATTATGCGTAATAAAGTTGATTTCCCTGAGCCAGATTTACCAAGTAGAGCAACAATTTCTCCCGCTTGTAAATCGAAGCTTATGTCATGCAAAACATTTAAATCCTGAGCAGATGTTTTCTTGTATGCCTTGGATAAATTTTTAATAGAAATAATATTTTCAGCCATATATTCTCAGTTGCTAAAACGTTTTTGTGCCAGTATGTACAATGGTCTCCACAATATGTGATTAAATAGTAACACATATATACACATCATGGCAGTTCCTAAGGCTATTTCCGGGAAATTTCCAGCTACTGAATTTGTTTGAATATATTCACCAAGCCCAGTAGCAATAAGATGAGTATCTCCCCAGTTTACTGCTTCTGCGACAATGCTTGCATTCCATGCCCCGCCAGCTGCACTAATTGCACCTGTAATATAAAATGGAAAAATACTTGGAAGCGCAAGTTTTCGCCACCAATGCCAACCTTTAACTCCAAAATTACTAGCGACAAGTGCTAAATCACGTGGAATTAAAGATGCGCCAGCAATAACATTAAATAGAATATACCATTGTGTGCCAAGTATCATTAATGGAGTTAGCCAAATTTCAGAGTTTAGATGAAATTTTACTATAGCAATTACGAATAATGGGTAAAATAAATTTACTGGAAATGCGGCGATTAGCTGAATTATGGATTGAACTTTTTGCGTCCAGTACGGCCGCAGTCCTACCCAAACCCCAATTGGAACCCAAACCATTGAGCTTAAAAGGATAAGAATTATTACACGTAAACCAGTAAATCCTCCTAAAATAAAAACATGTAAAACTTCGCGGATGTCTAGTTTTCCTAAAATATAAATAAATAAAAAATATCCTATACAACCAAGGCTAATTGTTAAAAAAGTTCCCCAGAGAATATTGCCATATTTATTATTTTTATTATTTAATCTATCAATGTATTTCGGAGTGCTAATGTTTATATGCACGCCATTTATGACAAAATTTTTAAAAGCATCCATACTAATTTCAAATTTTTTCATAAGCGGGCTATTTCTTAGTAAGTCAATTAGCCATGATTGATACTCTTCTTCATGCGGGGTACTATCCATTTTAAATTTTTCAGACCATGATATTAATGGTCGAAATAAGATTTGATTATATATAAGAATTACAATTATCATCGCGATAATTGCATAGATAAGAGATTTTAAATCATGATGCTCAATAGCAAGAGCTATATACGATCCAATTCCAGGTAAGCGTATATCTTGATGTGCGACAACTATTGCTTCGGATAAGACCACAAAAAACCAGCTTGCGGACATGGAAATCATTATATTCCAAAGTAATCCAGACATCGAGCAAGGGACTTCAACTTTCCAAAAAAATTGCCAAGCTGAGAGCTGATGTACCGCGGCTACTTCTTTTAAATCATTAGGAATGCCTTTTAAAGATTGATAAAAACTAAAAGTGATATTCCATACTTGTGAGACAAAAATTGCGAAAATAGATGCGCATTCTGGTCCAAGAAGAGAATTAGGAAATATTTGAATAAATCCTGTTACGGTAATTGCTAAAAAGCTTAAAACTGGCACTGATTGCAATACATCAAGGCTTGGGATAATAATTTGTTCAGCGCGTTTATTTTTTGCAGCCAAAGTGCCGACTATAAAAGTAAATATAATAGAAATACCTAAGGCGATGAACATGCGTAATACTGTTCGTAAGGCATATTCAGGTAATTTCCAAGGAGTTAAAGAAATTGGGAGCGGTTCACCAATTGCATATGGCTTTATCATTTTACCGCCGGTATAACTTAAAAAAAATAAAATGGCTATAGTTAAAACTAATACAACCAAATCTGAACGATTAAATATGCGTTTGAGATTGTTATTGTTGTGAAAATAAAAATAGTTTTGTTTCATAAACAGTATTGGTGTAGTATTTTGTTAAGTTATGATTTAGTCTGGCAATTGTAACAGAAATATGCCACATATTTATTAATTTTTTTAGTTAAAGGAATACTGTGAAAATAATAAAAAGTAGATGGGTCCTAGGCCAAACAAAATTAGGAATCAAATCACGTATTGTTGGGTATAGATCCAACTTACTTTTGGTAGTATTCAGTTTGTTTTTTATAAACCCAAGTTTTGCAGAGCCATCTAATAGTCAATTAATTGTTTGGGTGAGTGAGTCTGTTGTTTCCACCTATACTTTTGACTTTGAAAACTTCCTTAAGCAGCAAAAAGAAATAGCCAAATATTTCACAGCTAATGGGTGGATAAATTACACTAAAGCTTTGAATGCATCAAAGCTTCCAGAAATGGTAAAAAAACACTCGTACCGTGTTAGTTCCGTGCCTTTATTTCCACCAACCATAAAGAAAATTTCAGAAACTGAGTGGCAAGGAATTATTCCAATTTTAGTAATTTACCAAAATCCAGCTTACAAACAAAAACAAACTTTAAAGGTTACTGTAAATTTTGTTAAAGCCAATAAAGAGGGTGTAAATGGTTTTGCAATCACAAATTTAACATCTACAGTTACGGAGCCTCCATGTCAGTGTGCCGATTTAAAAACTAAAGCACTAGCCGCCATTGTGTGAGATTTAGGGAGTAAATATCAATGCTTAAAAAAACACCACTTTATGAAAAACATATAGAGTCAAATGCAAAAATGGTTGATTTTCATGGTTGGAATATGCCATTAAATTATGGTTCGCAGCTGAATGAACATCATATAGTCAGAAATCATGCTGGGATGTTTGATGTTTCTCATATGACAATTGTTGATGTGTTAGGAGCCGGAGATAGACATTTTTTGCGTAGGCTTTTGACGAATGATATAGATCAATTAACTCATGCAGGACGTGCATTATACTCATGTATGTGTAACGAGCATGGCGGTATAATTGATGATTTAATAGTATATCAACGTAGTCCAGATAATTATCGTTTGGTTTTAAACTCAGCAACTTATGAGCGGGATTTGGAATGGTTGCGTGAGCAGGTTAAGGGTTTTTCTGCCGGCCTTCAAGAGCGAACTGAGTTTGCGATGCTTGCGGTTCAAGGGCCTGAAGCTATAAAAATAGTGATGGATACATTAGGACCATCCATAGCTGACTCTATTTCTACTTTACAACGATTTGAATGCGTAGATATTGATAACTATTTTATTGCACGTACCGGATATACTGGTGAAGATGGCTTAGAAATAATTTTACCAGAAAATAAAATTTCTGAATTATGGGATAAATTGTTAAATCAAGGAGTTAAACCTTGTGGTCTAGCCGCGCGTGATACTTTAAGGATTGAGGCTGGTATGTTGTTATATGGTCAAGATATGGATGAAAATACCACACCTTTAGAATCAGGTCTTGGCTGGACCGTGAAATTTTCTCCGGAAGATAGAAATTTTATCGGTCAGGGCGCATTACTTTCACAAAGAACTTATGGTGTAAATCGCAAGTTAGTTGGATTAGTTCTTGAAGAAAATAAAGGCGTAATGCGTACTGGTCAAAAGGTTCTTGTTGCTGGCCATCCTGATGGCATAATCACTAGCGGGACATTTTCTCCTACTTTAAACAAATCTATAGCTCTGGCTCGAGTTCCAGTAGATGTTGGAAACCAAGTATTAGTTGATATTCGTGGAAATATGGTTTGTGCTAGTGTTGTTAAGCCTAAATTTATTTAGATATATGAAAAGGAGTTGGTTATGAAAAATTTGCGATATAGTAGAAGTCATGAATGGTTAGATATTGCTGCTGATGATATGGCGAGTGGAATTACTGCACATGCCCAAGATTTATTAGGCGATATGGTGTATTTAGAGTTACCAGAAATTGGACGAGAAGTAGTCGTTGGCGAAGAAATAGGTGTGCTTGAGTCAGTTAAAGCTGCCGCAGATTTATATGCGCCAGTTAGTGGTAAAATTGTAGCGGTGAATGCGGAGGTGCTTGCAAATCCAAGCTTGTTAAACGCAGACCCAACAGGTAATGGTTGGCTTATTAAAATACGACCGCTTTCTCAGCAAAAATTCATCGAAGAAAGAGACGCGTTGCTCACGGAAGCTGAATATTTAGGAACAATTGCTGAGGAAATCTAAATATGCCTTATATTCCACATACAGAGGAAGATGAAAGTTTGATGCTAAATAGTATCGGTATTTCCTCACTTGATGATTTATTTGTCGAAGTTCCAAAAGATTTATTGCAAGAACCATTTACTAACTTACCTGAGGGTATGAGTGAAATGGCTATGCTTGCTCATGCAGAAGAATTGGCAAACCAAAACTCAAATAAAAAATGCTTTATTGGCGCAGGAAGTTACGATCACCATATTCCTGCTGCAGTTTGGGATATAGCATCTCGAGGCGAATTTTTAACTTCATATACTCCTTATCAAGCAGAAGTTAGCCAGGGTACTTTGCAGCTTTTATACGAATTTCAAACCATGATAGCTGAGCTTACTGGCATGGAAGTAGCTAATGCTTCTATGTATGATGGTGCATCAGCGCTTAGTGAAGCTGTTTTAATGGCGGTTAGGATTAACAAACTTAGTCAGACTAAGAGGGTATTAGTATCAGCAGGGGTTAATCCATTTTACTTAGAAACCGTAAAGACAGTTGTTGGTAATCAGAATATTGAAGTGATTACTATACCGGTTGATCCTATAACAGGAGTTACAGATCTTAATTATTTAGCTCGTTTTGATAATGAAGATGTTACAGGCCTAGTAATTTCTTCTCCTAATTTTTTTGGTTGTCTTGAGCAGGTAGATGTTTTAGCTGATTGGGCAAATGTGCATAATGCAATAAGTATCGCGTGCGTTAATCCAATTTCTTTAGCTTTGTATAAATCTCCGAATGCTTGGGGCAAGCGCGGGGTGGATATTGTGTGTGGCGAAGGGCAGCCTCTTGGCGCACCACTTGCTTCAGGCGGACCATATTTTGGATTTTTTAGTACTCGAATGGAGCATGTGCGGCAATTGCCTGGAAGGTTAATAGGACAAACAACAGATGCAGATGGAAACATTGGTTATGCACTAACGTTACAGGCGCGTGAACAACATATTCGTCGTGCGAAAGCTACTTCTAATATTTGTACTAATCAAGGTTTATTAGTAACTGCAGCTACCATCTACATGAGTTTGCTCGGCCCCGAAGGTTTGAAAGAAGTGGCTGGCGCGAGTTATACCAATGCGCATGCTTTAGTGGATTCATTAGTTTCTTCGTTTCCCAATGTCAAAAAAGCTTTTTCTGGCGCTTATTTCCACGAAACAGTTTTGCAATTACCTAAGAATTGTGATGATTTATCGAAAGCAATGGCTTTATCGGGTGTGCAGGCAGGATTTAATTTAGCGCACGACTACCCCGAATTAGG
>CAZADN010000085.1:0-8856 GCA_964483895.1 uncultured Legionellaceae bacterium | reverse complement strand
AAGGGCGTGCAACTATTTTTTACTTTAACCGGACAGTAGTGCGCCTACGCGGGAAAGACAAATAGATTTTTGTAATGTACTGAGTACTTCATCACAATTGCTCACGAGTCGCCAAAAATTTAATATCTGGATTTTTTTCAATCGCCATATTTAAATTTACTTTAGTTGGAGCTAGATATATCAAAGAATCACTCCCATCTAGAGCTAAATTGTTAAATGCTTTTTTCTTAAATTCAGCTAATATTTTAGCATCATCAGCATAAACCCAGCGCGCACAAACAACACTTACAGCCTCATAAGCACACTCAACTTTATATTCATCTTTAAGACGATGCGCAACCACATCAAATTGCAATATCCCAACCGCTCCTAAAATTAATTCATTGCTATTAAGAGGTCTAAAAATCTGTGTAGCCCCTTCTTCTGACAATTCAACTAAGCCTTTAAGCAATGCTTTACTTTTTAATGGATCTTTAAGTCTTACCAATCGATACAATTCAGGCGCAAAATTAGGAATTCCTTTAAACTGTAGGTTTTCACCTTCAGAAAAAGTATCGCCGATTCTAATTGTGCCATGATTATGTAAACCAATTATATCTCCAGGCACAGCAACTTCAGCATTACTTCTATCCCCCGCCATAAAGGTCAAAGCATTCGCAACTTGTATATCTTTTCCAATACGTAAATGTCGAAGTTTCATACCTCTTGTAAATTTCCCAGAACAAATTCGCATAAAAGCTATTCTATCTCGATGTTTTGGGTCCATATTGGCTTGAATTTTGAAAACAAATCCTGAAAAAGCTTCTTCTTCAGGTGCAACCAATCGCGAAGTTGTCTCTCTTGACGAAGGTTTTGGAGCATAACGCACAAAATCATCTAATAGAAGTTTAATCCCAAAATTATTGATAGCAGAACCAAAATAAACTGGCGTAAGCTTACCACTTAAGTATTCCTCCAAAGAAAACTCATGTGAGGCGCCTTTGACTAGTTCAATATCATCACGTAACTCAGCAGCAAGCTCACCTAATGTTTCATCAAGTTCAGGATTATTAAGCCCTGAAATTTCCAACGCTTCCTGCCTTTTAGAATTATTGCCGGAAGAATATAAATATACTTTATCTTCATATAGGTGATAAATTCCACGAAATCTCTTGCCCATACCTATCGGCCAAGTTATCGGTGCACACTGAATTTTAAGAACATTTTCTACTTCATCAAGTAAATCTATGGGCGCACGCCCCTCTCTATCTAACTTATTAATAAAGGTCATAATAGGTGTATCACGCAACCGGCATACTTCCATAAGCTTAACCGTGCGCTCTTCTACCCCTTTTGCAACATCTATAACCATCAAAGCCGAATCAACTGCTGTTAAAGTACGATAAGTATCTTCAGAAAAATCCTCATGCCCAGGGGTGTCTAATAAATTAACTATATGACTATTATGCACAAACTGCATAACCGATGTAGTTATCGATATCCCTCTATCCTTTTCCATTTGCATCCAGTCAGATTTGGCATGTCTATCAGCTTTACGACCTTTTACACTTCCAGCTAATTGAATTGCACCTCCGAATAGCAATAACTTTTCAGTAACTGTTGTTTTTCCAGCATCTGGATGAGAAATTATTGCAAAAGTTCGCCTTTTACTAAAATCTTCATAAATATTATGCATTTTATACCCATAAAACGTTAAAGGATTTTGTTATTTATTAAATCCTGTTATAATCACTAGTCAAGAGAATAAAATTTTAGCAGGATATGCAAAAAGAAACAAAACAGTTAAAGATTATAATACGAGCGTTAGAAGACATACAAGCCAAAGATATAATAACTATTGATGTAAAGGATAGAACATCCGTCACTGATTATATGATAATCTGTAATGGGCGTGCATCAAGACATGTTAAAGCAATTGCGGACTATTTAATGCCTATTGTAAAATCACATGGCATATCAGTCTTACATACATCAGGTATGAATAGTGGAGATTGGGTTTTGCTGGATTTAGGCGATTATATTATTAATATTATGCTTCCAGAATGCCGCTCATTTTATGACCTAGAAGGTTTATGGCAAAGGAATAGCATACAAACCGATGAAGCAGTTAACCAATAAATTCATAAATGATAATCAAGATAAACTTTTAGTCCATAATTTTCGTTTATCTATTCTGGGCGCATTAGTTATTATTTTATCTTTTTTATTGATATTACGCATGGGATATTTGCAATTTTCGCAATTCACGCGTTATGCTACGTTGTCTTTAAAAAATCAGATGAGTATTATCCCTATTCCTCCATCTAGAGGAATAATTTATGATAGAAATGGCGTGGTTTTGGCAGACAATATTCCAATCTATATAATAGAAATAATTCCCGAGAAAGTTAAAGACTTAGACGATACTCTTAAAAAAATTCAAAATATTTTACCATCCATATCTGACGATGATATTGAAAAATTTTACCAAAATAAAAAACAGTATCGTGCTTATGACCCTGTCCCACTCAAACTCAAACTCACTTTAGAGGAAGTTTCAAAATTTGTTACTGAACAATATAGATTTCATGGTGTAAATGTTAAAGCTATTTCTATTCGCAATTACCCATTAAAAGATACTGCTGCACATTTATTAGGTTATGTAGGCAGAATAAATATTGAAGAATTAAAAAGAGTAGACCCTCAAAATTATCGTGCAACTAATTATATCGGAAAGTCTGGAATAGAAAAATTTTATGAAAAAAGATTACATGGCACAATTGGTTATCAACAAGTAGAAACCAACGCTTATGGTCGAAATATTAGAACGATTAATAAACAACCATCTATCCCTGGCGCAAAATTATTCTTAACTATAGATGCACGTCTCCAACAAGAGGCTCATGAAGCATTTAACGGCACTAGAGGCGCTGCAGTATTAATAAATGTAAAAAATGGCGAAGTAATGTTAATGGCAAGCTCGCCGAGCTTTGACCCTAATCTATTTGTAAATGGAATAAGCAATGAAAATTATAAAATGCTTTCTAATGAAATAGATAGACCTCTATATAATCGTGCAGTCCGCGGTTTGTATCCTCCTGCATCTACTATTAAACCTTATGTAGCCTTGGCTGGATTAGACAAAAATATTATCACTCCTAGCACTGTTGTCTACGATCCAGGTTGGTATAGATTACCTAATGTAAGAAGAGCTTATCGTTGTTGGCGGCGAACCGGTCATGGTGTTACTAATGTTAAAAGAGCAATAACAGTTTCCTGCGACACGTTTTTTTACCAACTTGGTAATAAAATGGGAATTGCAACGATTGAAAATATGCTAAGTCAATTTGGATTTGGCCAACTTACGCATATAGATTTACACGAAGAAGCACAAGGATTAGTTCCTAATCCTTACTGGAAAAGACAAAGCAAAGCAACACCATGGTATCCAGGAGATACCTTAATAACATCCATAGGACAAGGTTTTATGCTAGCAACTCCTTTACAGCTAGCTAACGCCGTTTCGGCTATGAGTCAACATGGACGAAGATATCGCCCTCATCTTCTCCTTGCAACACAAAAGAACAATAAAATTATTAAACATAAACTAATTGAAGAATATCCAGTAAAATTAAATGACCCAAATAACTGGTCAGTAATAACAGAAGCGATGCAAATGGTTATTACCCAAGCAGAAGGAACCGGTGGAAAATTTGGTCGTGATGCGCAATATACGGTTGCAGGTAAAACTGGGACTGCACAAGTATTTACTTTAAGCCAACAAGATAATAAAAATCATCACCTAGACCTACCAGCAAAACTTCGTGATAATACTTTATTCATTGCGTTTGCACCTGTTGAAAATCCAGAGGTGGCTCTTGCAGTACTAGTTGAAAATAATGATACTGCTTCATACGTTGCAAGGCATATATTAGATAGTTATTTTAAATATTACCAAAGTTATAAAAATGATAAATAATCGCCAAAAACCAATATATAAATTCATAAATAAATCATTATATTTCGACACACCCTTATTAAGTTTATTATTACTACTAATCTGCTTAGGTTTATTTATTTTATATAGTGCATCGAATGAAAATATAAATATGCTAAGTAGACAAGCGATAAGACTCGCATTGGCATCAGCAGTAATGCTAATGTTAGCATGCGTTCCTCCGCATAAATATAAAATGACCACACCATGGATTTACTGTTTTGGAGTACTGCTCTTAGTCGCTGTAATGATAATAGGAAAAATTGGTAAAGGTGCTCAACGTTGGTTAGATTTGGGTATATTACGGTTTCAACCATCAGAAATCATGAAACTTGCAGTACCAATGATGGCAGCTTGGTACCTTGAAAATAAAGAAACCAATCTGCGTGCTTATTTAATTACTTCTCTTATCATATTTATTCCTGTGGGATTAATTGCCAAACAACCAGATTTGGGGACAGCAATTATGGTTGCTACAGCTGGATTATGCGTTATTTTCGTTGCAGGTATTCCATTTAAGCTTATATGTTATGTAACTATTCCTATCGCCATGAGCACACCAATTTTATGGCATTTTTTACATGATTATCAAAAAAAGCGTATTTTTACCTTAATTAATCCAGAACAAGATCCACTTGGCTCAGGCTATCATATAATTCAATCCAAAATTGCAATTGGCTCAGGTGGGGCTTTCGGTAAAGGATGGTTAGTTGGCAGTCAAGCGCATTTAAATTTTTTACCTGAACACGCAACCGACTTTATTTTTGCAGTAAGTGGTGAAGAGTTAGGATTTGTTGGTTCAACAGTACTAATTTTAATCGTTGCTCTTATTGCGTTACGTTGTTTACATATCTCAAAAAATGCCGATACTAACTATGCTAAATTATTAGCAGCAGGATTAAGTATGGCATTTTTTCTATCTGCGTTTGTAAATATGGGAATGGTAATGGGAATCTTACCGGTAGTAGGTATACCATTACCTTTGGTAAGCTATGGCGGTTCAGCCATGCTAACATTTTTGGCAAGCTTTGGAATTTTAATGTCTATTAGCTCGCATAAAATTGCATTTAAATAATAGACTTGTCAAAAAACTAATGTATTACAAGGTGCAAAACTCTTACGATGAATTTTAGATACACCTAAATTTCTAATAGCTAACATATGTTCTTTGGTAGGATAACCTTTATGCTTCGCAAAATTATACCCAGGATAAACACAATCCATATCAACCATTTCTTTATCACGTTTAACTTTAGCTATAATAGAAGCAGCCCCTATAGAATTAATTAAGCTATCACCTTTAACAATAGCCTCACAATCAATATCAACATGCGGTACGTACAATCCATCAACTAAAATTTTATCTGGCCTAATTGTTAAACCAACAATCGCTCTTTGCATAGCTAATAAACTTGCATTATGAATATTAATCTCATCAATCTCTTCTGGCTCTACACGCCCAAACGCAAAACATAATGCTTGCGATTCAATAATCAAATAAAGTTCTTCGCGCTTTTTCTCTGACAACTTCTTAGAATCTGTAACTCCAAAAATATCTTGTTTTAAAATAACAGCCGCAGCTATCACCGGGCCAGCCAACGGCCCCCGCCCTACTTCATCAACACCAGCAATTATCATACTTTTATTTTAATAAGAAATATGAGATAAAATATAAAAATATAAACACTTAGTCAAGAAAAAGAATTTTCTACTTTTTAATTAAAAATTTGATTTATTTATACAAAATATGTTACATTAGTACAATGAGTAAAATTTAATCATAAAATGTAGTTTTTAAAATCGATTTTTAAGGAGAAAGTGATGCAAGATAATTCTTATGAAAATACGAGTAACCACAAACTTTGTGCGGTCCCAAAATTTTTCTCTTATATTGAAAAACGACAACCTCCGGCAACTTTAAATCGAGCAGCAGATACGCTTAGCTATTTTGAAGCTCAAGTTGAAATGGATTATTTTAATTTTGTAATCACTTTCCAACCTCGTACAGACTGCGGAAAAAAGGCTATGGAAAAACGTGCTTCTGTGTTAAAAAAAATACTTTATGAAGACGATTTTGCTTATCAAAACTTCGAGGCAACTAAAATTCCACCTCCAAGACAAAGAGCACATACTCATGATGAGACAATTCATAAATCAGAAGATAATGTCGAAGTAACGAGCAGAAGAACCGTAAGTTATTAAAACTTGTTATTTTATTTAATCAACACCTGAGAGTCTCGCAATATATTTGCGGGACTTTTTTTAACCAAAATGTAATGAGTCTTTTTTTGCCAAACTAGATAAAGGTTCCGTTTTTGCATAATCAGAGCCAGCGAACAAGCTGAAGAAGTTAGATAAAGAAATGCCAGATCGCTTACTTTCAGGAAGAGAATCATTAGGCATTTTCTCAAAAACAATTTCTTCTATTTTATTATAAAAATTACACTGCATTTTGATATGCTTAGCAATTATTGGCCAAAACTCTCTAAGATTATTAAAATCTATTAACCTAAATTGCTCTATATCATCTCCTGCTTCCGCACATAACCGAAAAAACAATATATATGCTTCGATAACTTCTTGGTCAGCAATGAAGTTATTATTCAATAAAATAGTTTGTAAGCCCGCAAATGTTTCTTCTTTAAAGCTAGAGTTTGTAGACCAATAAACTGGAAGAGTCTCTGTTGCTACTGCAAGTTCAAAAGTATTATCTCCAGAAACACCTGCTAAAGGCGCTAGTCTATATAAAGCCCGATATGAACTATTACTAACAGCAAAACCTGAAAATACCCTCACATTTAATGTAGTACTATCTATACTTTGATATTCAAGAGTAGGAGTATCATCATTTGGTGAAAATATCTGCACTCTACACTTTGCAAAATTTTCGAAAATATACTGGATATGATACGCTTGACGTAATTCCTGAGTAACATTATTAAAGTTACTACCTGAGTGATAAATAATAATATTTTTTCCATGATGTATGGTCACATTCTGGGAAATTAATGCAATAAAATAAGCAAATTTATAATCATAATTAAAATAGGCTGGAATAATAATATTATCTCTTAAGAGTTCGTCTAAATCTGCTGCCTGAGTACAATTAACCATAAAATCTAATAAATCTGGATCATTTTCTTGAATAATACTCACAGCTTCATCAAAAGTGACTGCGGGTATATTTTTTACTTTTATACCATTAGCATTCAGTGACAATCCCATTCCTCTTATAAGAAACTCTCTTTGATATTTGGAGTTAGTTACAGGATAAATCAAAGACTTTTGTCGATTAATAATCGCATCATGTTCCGAAATATATTTAATGACTACATCTTTTTTAAAATATGGCTCATAAAGATCGAAAAGCTTATCATAAGAAATAATTATAACTTGAGAGGAAATATTAAGATTACAATAAATTTCATGAGCGTTGTTAAAGCTTGCAATTAAATTCAGATGTTCTTGTTCTGTGCCAAATACATATTGATGCCCAAGTTTTTTAGTACGCTCTAATAAATTACGATAAAGTCTACCGTTGAAAGGTCTTTTTTCATTTTCTTGAAATAACACCAATAGCAAAAATTCAACATCATCAAATACTTTATTTACATTTATAGCATTAATAATATCTTCAAAATGGGAAAAATCCCCAACGCCATCTGATTTAACTGTATTTAAAATAACATAAATTGGCATATGACACACAAAATGATAAATTGTTCTATTATACAACACAATTGGAGTATTTGAAAGCGATAAAACTAACAAATTAACAAGAAATAAGACAGGCGTTATCAAATACAGCTTCGACACATTCAGGACACTCTCGAAACATCACAAGACTATCAAAATCTCGTAACCGGCATGCTGTGTCACAATCTGGCAAATAGTCAGCAAATTAAGCTGTTGATAACGCCCTGCCTTTATAATTAAATATAGAGCATATTGTAACATATATCCACTAAATATTGTCTCAATTTGATCAGGAATTATCAAAATCAGACCTTTCGCCTATTTTAGGCCCAAGATCTATAGAAGATGCAAGCTATATCCGTTATGTATTGGGTAGTTTGAGAACTGTTGGTATTGCAACCCAAGCGCATGCTGCGGATGAATCAGATGAACACGGTGCTCAACTTGTCATATAGTCTTTTTTTAAATAAGCTATTACTCCTGTACGGTATGCATACCGTACAGGAGTAAGCTCTAAATATTTACTTAACAAACTGTAGAATTATGATATCATGTATTTCAAGTTTGTTAAATTTATAAGACCTTGTCAAAATGGAATCAAAACATCCAAAATCTCTTAAAACTTTTTTCACCACAGAAATGTGGGAAAGATACGGCTTTTATGTAGTGCAAACTTTGCTAGCTTTATATGCAGCAATTCATATGGGTTGGGCTGATGCTAAAGTATATAAACTAGTTGGCTCTTTTACTGCCTTGACCTATGTGTCTCCTGTAATTGGCGGCTGGATTGCTGATAAATTTATTGGTCAAAAAAAAGCAGTATTAGCTGGCACATTAATTTTATTCGTAAGTTATTTAATAATTGCCTTCTTGCAAACAGACAAAGCACTATGTGTCGGACTCTCTGGAATCACAGTCGGAACAGGATTATTAAAGCCAAATATTTCATCCTTGTTAGGTAACGAATACCAAGACAGACCTGCTAGTCGAGAAAGTGGTTTTACTATATTTTACATGGGAATAACCATGGGAATAATTTTTGGAACCACATTACCAAGCTTAATTTCAGAAAAATTAGGTTGGTCAAGTGCATTTTTCAGTGCGGCAATTGGAATGATATTTGCAGCAATAACATTTGTTCATGGTATATATTTTTATAAAATTCGCGACTATTTTCATATCAA
>CAZADN010000084.1:0-8898 GCA_964483895.1 uncultured Legionellaceae bacterium | reverse complement strand
GTGAGTAAACAAATTATAATCTGTGCCGATGACTTTGCGCAAAATCATGAAATTTCAGAAGGAATATTGTTATTAGCACGCAATAAAAGAATAAGCGCTATTAGTTGTATGGTGAATAGTGCGCATTGGGATGAGGATTGTCAGGAATTAAATAGTCTGAATTTTAAAGGTTATGTTGGATTACATTTAAATTTAACTTTCGGGCAGCCACTTAGTTCCGTGTGGCGTAAATTTGAAGGTGAGGAATTTTATACCTTGCCGGTGTTATTAAAGAAATTGTATTTTGGGCAAATTAAACAATCAACACTTGCTTCTGAAATTAAAGCGCAAATTGATGTATTTTCTAATTTCATGCATATTTATCCTGATTTTATTGATGGGCATCAACATGTTCACCAATATAAATTAGTACGGGACGCCTTGCTTTCTGTGCATAATAAAGACATGGGGCATACTAATGATACTGAAGAAAAAGAGTATGCAGATTCATTTTTTCGAAATACCAGTAATGGCTGTAAAGATGTAATTACATTTTCAGGGTTTCCTAAGAGGCAAATTTTGAGTGCTTTGGGAGGTCTTAAGTTTAAAAAAATGTTAATTGAGCAACAAATTCCAACTAATGCGAGTTTTGCAGGTATTTATAATTTTAAACACGCTTATAAATACCGTAAATATTTTAAGAAATTTTTAAGTCGAAGCGTAAATGGTGGTATTATTATGTGTCATCCTGGTAGTTTTTCAAAAGACTTAACGGATCCACTGCACAAATATCGGCATTATGAACTGACTTATTTGTTAAGCGATTTCTTTTTGACAGACATGGAAGATAGTCGTTATACTTTGGCATTTAAAAAATAGTCAGGACTTACGAAAAACTCCGATCTCTGTGTTAAAATTTGTTTTTGATTCGGTCATTTAGTTGATCTAAACTTCCTCATCAAAAACAAATTTTGCCTTGACCTCGGAGTTTTTTGTAAGTCCTGATAGTATATTGGGCTAAACATGTATCAAAATACTTCTGTATTGCAAGTTAATAAAAATAAAATAATCTCTGCGTTGGGAATTTTATTATTTATTAGACTAATCGCCATGATTATTATTCCTCTAAATGACTCAACCGAAGCGCGTTATGGCGAAATTGCGCGAATTATGCTTGAAACTGGAAATTGGATTACGCCTATGCAGGAGTATGGAGTACCATTTTGGGCAAAGCCGCCACTATCTACTTGGCTTACAAGCTTATCAATGTCTCTATTTGGTGTAAATGAATTTGCGGCGCGTTTACCCGCATTGCTTTTATCTATAGGAGTTTTATGGTTGGTCTGGTATGTTGCGAAATTGCGATATGGAGTAAATTTTGCTTTAGTTAGTTGTCTAATTTTGGCTAGTAGTTTTTTCTTTTACTTAGATGCTGGCGCTGTAATGACAGATCCAACATTGTTATTTGCAACAAGTTTAACTTTCTTTTCTTTTTGGTTAGCTGTTAATGATAATCGTAGAATATGGGGATATGTCTTCTTTGTTGCCTTAGGCCTTGGGATGTTAGCAAAAGGACCAGTTGCTTGGGTTTTGACTGGATTGCCATTGGCATTGTGGGTAATAATAAATAACAAATGGCAAGCAATTTGGAAAAAATTACCGTGGTTTAGCGGGCTTATATTAACATGTGTGATATTTTTACCTTGGTATATTATTGCTGAACAAAAAACCCCTGGATTTATAAATTATTTTATTATTGGCGAAAATATTAATCGTTTTTTAAAGCCTGGTTGGGAAGGGGATCTGTATGGCGGAGCCCATCTAGCTCCATATGGTTATATATGGCTCTATGCGATTATTGGAATTTTTCCATGGATAATTCCACTTATAAGTATTTTACGAAAAAATTTTCGCTCTATTATAAATATTAATCAATTAAAGTCAGAATGGACTAGTTTTTTATTGCTTTGTATGCTTATTCCTTTAGTTTTTTTTACTTTTGCAAGTAATATAATTTACCCTTATGTGTTTCCAATATTACCATTTTTTGCGTTATTTTTTACTGAGTTATTCGCTAATTTTTCAAATAACAAAATAATGAGTAATAATCTAAGTTGGATTGCACTAAGCTCAGGACTAATTTTTTTAATAATTACGCTGCTTTTTATTTATAAACCAGCGTTAGTTGAAAAATCACAAAAGAGAGTTGTTGGTTTTTATAATGTGCATAAAAATCCAGATAGTAAATTAGTTTACTGGTTACCAAAGGCAGATTTCTCGGCAAGGTTTTATACGGCTGGAAAAGTTAAAGCGACTAACAATTTACAGGAATTGCAGGAAATTCTAAACAATAAAAATAATTTTTTAGTTATTAATTCTAAGTATCTGCATGATTTACCAAAAGAGGTATTAATAAACACCCATAAAGTGAGAGGAATCAATACAAGTAATGGCAATTATATTGTATTAGTTACCTTGTAATTTATATAAGGTATTAAGTGATATTCACTAACTTTTTTATTATTTGATAAAACTTCATTTGTAGACTACCATTCAGAATGAGTGATTAAAAATCACTCTTGTTTTTTACAGGGAGTAATTTATGAAAAGTTTATTGGTGTTTTTATTCTCAACTTCTTTATCCATCCCAGTCTTTGCAATTGATAATTTGGACAATAAAAATAGTAATATTAATAGTCGTGCCTCGATACATAAAATGACTAATGTGGCTTGGTGGGGGGGGGGATTAGGAGCTAATAGTAAGAAATCAAAACGAAATACTGGTTTGTCAGGTGGAAGTGGGGATTCGCATTGGCAATATCATTCACCAGAAACATTACCAGGTAATAGTCCAAAACCACCACCTCAAACACCCCACATACCAGACTAAAATTTTATAGTCTGCAAGCATATTATTTATTGCCGCGGTATTTCCGCGGTGTTGTTTATAGATTTTACTATTTTAGTATACATATGAACTAAATTATTTAATAAATTACTATTTGACCTTAAAAGCACAACTGTGATAAGTTGATTGGTGTTGATTCATAATACTAACTGCAAGCTATTTAGTACTTAGGTATGCAGTGAGCTTTGTAAGGAGACTAGCATGGATGTAAAACTATTTGATATGTTCATTGCGGTAACTAAAAAAGACCTTTCTGTTTTATCATTTGATTCTTTAGTAACATTAGAAGATGTAAAAATTGCTGAGAAAAAGTTTGCCAATGCATCTTGGTTAATTCATGATAATAATAAGCTTGAAATTTATAGAAAGTGGCTAGATAAAAGTAAATATTTCTTGCAACATCAAAGTGATCTAAGCGTTGGGATATTGTTAATTAAACTTTTACAGGCAGATGATGTTGCTATTGCAGATGATATTGCTTGCGAATCTTTAACGCAGATATTTCGTATTTTCTTAGTTAATCAAGAAAACATCCTAGCCTTGACAGATTTAATTAGACACACTGTTGATAGTCCAGCAACATTCGCAGCCTTTATGCGCTGTATATGTATGAATCATGATAATCCTATAAAAGTTTTAGAATCATATTTATTGCATGATTATTTTCATTATTATCTTTATGCCTTAAGGTATGAAAATAATGAGGTTAAAGCACTATTTACTTTACTTGATTCATTTCCAGAAACTAAAGAACTTGCTACTTTCGCAAGGCAAGTTCAATCTGATGAGCGTGGTTTTAATAGTTATGCGCTGGATGGTTCAGCAGATAATCTTGAATTAATTAGTGTTGCTAAGAACCTGGACTTAGCAACTATTACATGTACTTCGATTAACTTGAATAATCTTTATAATTTATTTGGAATTAAATTTTTAATTAAGTTAATTTTACAGTGGAACACTCTTAGTTCTCGGCAAGAATACATTGATTTTTTAGATACTACATTAAATGAAGCTAGCTTTATCCAAAACTATTTACCAGTTATTCTTAATCAGTTATTAGATTCTGATATTGCACATCAAGCTTTGGCTACACTACTTGATGAAAGCACTATTAGAGTTCTTATTGAAAATAAAAATCATGCGATTTTAGCCTTAGTTCCTTATCTTCCAAAATTATTAACTATTATTGAAAATCAGCATTTAGATGAGTATTTACAGCTTACTAATAGACAAGATATTTATAAATTAACTCTAGTTACAGGGATAATGAAGTTAATTGGAGCATGGCGTAGAAATAAATCAGATCATATAGGGTTATTGTTAAGCTATTTAATTGATACTGCTCTTAAAATACCTGATGTTTTGGAAGACGATGCTATTCTTAAGGTCATTAGAAAGTTTCCATTTGCAATAAATTATTGTGAAAAGATTGTGCTAGAACTTGAAGAGAAACTTGATTTAATTATTGATGCTCAATCACAAAATAATTTTGCAGATTTTGATTTTATTAGTATAGAAGATGTCTGGAGACAATGTTTTACCAAAATTAAAGCGCTACATAATGTTGATCTTTTTCCAACTAAATTGCCATCAGATAAAATGGTTTTATATACCTATATTACTAAAAAACTAAATATGTATCATGGTTTTATTGAAATAAGCAATTTAGCTGAATTATTTAAGATTCAACCAGAGTTTACAGAAGATGTAAGTAATTATGAGAGGTTTATTGTTTCTTTGCTTATTATGCTTGATGATTTTGAGTTACGTCAAAAATGTATTGAATTATTAGATTCTCACTCTAAGCATTCTTGGCGTAAATCTAATTATGGCGACTTAGATTTATATGGTAACGCGGTTAGAAGCGGTAATCTTGGTTTGATTACATGGTTGCATAGTATTCATGTTAGACCAACGGAGGCTTTCGAATCGTTAGTTATTACTGCCGCAAATCTCCACCATTGGCACATTGTTGCATATTTTAATCAACATGTAGCATTTAAACAGGTAATAGTTAATACATTATTGCATATAATGGTAAATTCAAGTGCAGGAGAGGCCATAGAATCAGTATGGGCATGTAAACGTCATCTACCAAGTATTAACCAAATAGAACAAAGTTTACGGCTCGCTGTTGGAAAAAATGATGCTTTGTCAGTTTATAATATTTTGCATTATCTTGATGTACCTGGCGATGATAAATTAGCAAGTTTATTTAAGACCGCAGTAAAATCTTGCAATTATGATATAGCCAAATACATTGCAGTATGCAAAACTAAAAATACTAAGAAATTATCCGATGCAATTGATGATGCTTTTATGAATAGTATACGTAAAAATCAAGGTGAGTTATTGCATAAATTAGTGGATGAATGTCATCCAAATATGCTAGGTAAAGCATTGATGGCAGCTGTGCGCGCAAACTTATCATGGGCTGTGAATTCCTTGTTATTAAGTAAGCGACCATTTTTACAGCAGGTCATTAATAAAGCCTTAGTATATGCTAAAGAGCATAATTACCAATCAATTGGTGCGCGGATAGCGCTCTATTCTCAAGAGAACTTGACTAATAAGATGCCTACAATAAATATTGGTTTAATAAGTGAGGAGTCAAAGCTCTCAAAAGCTAAATCGGCTGTGTTTACTAATAGTGAGAAAACAGTTCCTAAGCGTTCGCAGTCTTATGAAACTTTTAGATTTTTCGTGACTCCCATGTCACCGAAAAAACGCGAATTAATGAGCTCATCTCTATTTCCAACGAGGCTTGAAAGAGAGCGTTCAGTATGATTTTCGATGCAATAGGCTTTAGGAATAGATATCATCTGCTGAATTTAGGTTTAAGGATTTAAAATAATTATGAATAATGAAATTGAAGATTTTGAAACTTATGATGTTATAAATCATCCAACCATTACAACCAAAGCTTTTGCTCCTGTTACGAATTTTGCTAAATCTCGCTGCTTACTTATCGCGATTAGTGGTGGCGGGGGGCATATTGCTGCTATTAAGGCTTTTGCTGAAAAATATAGAGATAAATGTGAAACTTTATATAGTCCGGTTCCTTATCATAGCAAAGTTTCATCTATTACTGGCATGTCAATTTTTCTAGCTTCATATGCAAGTTATTTTCCACAGATACAAAGTATATTAAGTACGTTAGATTTACCTTTATTACCAAATCATGAAAAACTAGTAGGGGCTATTAGGCAATTACATAGTGATTCGGCTCGAGTGTACGTTGATATGCTTCTTGATGTGCATCCTTCTGGGTATGAAAGTGCGGCTATTTGGAATATCTTTCAACGTGAAGACATGAAATCTGAATTACGAAAGTTAGTAGAATTACAAGCCCAAAATGATATGTTATTTTATCCAATTGTACATGATTATTTTTATAATCTCCTAGTCAAAGCGTACAATGAAGAAAATCCGTATACGGAGGTTATTAGTACCCAAGTAGCAGGGATCGCTGCTTTGTGTGATGCTGTTATAAAATACAATGAAATGCATGGTGAAAATATTAAAATTCATCAATATATGACAGATCTACCTACTAAAGGCGCAATCCATTTTTCATCTTCACTGTCAAGATTAACAGTGAAACAACAACAAGTAATGAATGTTTATGCCGTAGGAATGGATAAATCTTTCTTACGTGATTTTTTTATCCAGTCTTATTTTAATGGTACTTACAATTTGAATCCAAAAGATAACCCAATGATTAGACAAGGTTTTACTAACCCAGAGAATGATAATAGTAACAAGTTTTCTGAACCAGTTACACTTGTTGCTAATCTTAATTCAATTAAAAAATTTGAATTAAAGGATGAGAAATTAATTGAGTATGTTAGTACTTCAATCATCATTCCTCCCGATACTAAAATTGCTTGTATTATGATTGGTAGCCAAGCAGGAACAGATACAGTTCGTTACATAAGTAGCTTGATATACAATGGAATTGAAAAAGTGTTTGTTTTTGGTGGTGATAATGCGCATATAGCTCATAAAATTAAAGATCTTTTAAGAAAGTGCCCGACATGGACTGATAATATTATATTATTAAGCAATCAAGACGCTTCATTTATTTGTGCAATTAAGACGCGTTGCAATGTGATTGTTACTGGGTCTGGAGGTCTTAGTGTTATGGAGCAAATGGCTATGAATTTTAATCCAAGTCAAATTGTTTTGATTCACTGTGCTGATACCATAGCTGATATTTCATGCTCAGGAATTACATGGGAAGATTGCAATGCTGATGAGTTGATTGATGAATTAAAGGATAAATTGATAATTATTAAAGTTACTCCTAATATTGTTTTCAGTACATTAAGCGATTTGCTTGGTAAAGATGACATTGAGGAGTGCCCGAAAATAGAATGGCAGATTATTTGATCTTGCTTTTTATTTCTAGTTTTTTTAAGAGAGTAGATATTTCGACAATTTTTTCATGGTTAGTTTCGGTACTTAGAATAAACTTGAGTTTTGTTTGACCTTCTAATTTATAAATTTTACTATGTACTTGGATTAATTTTATTAATTCAGATGTGTCAATTTGAGGCGTATTTGTGAATTCTAGGTAGCCGTTATTTTGGCTTGCGATAATTTTCTTTATACCAAGTTTTGTAGCTTGGATTTTAAGCTCAGTCACAGCAAATAAAAGTTTAACTTCATTTGGTAATAGACCGAATCTATCGATAAGCTCAATTCTTAATGTGTCTAAATCGTCAATGCTTTTAGCATTTGCGACCCTTTTATACATAATAAGTCTTTGATGAACGTCGCCTATAAAATCTTCTGGGATAATTGCTGGCATTCTTAAATCAATTTCAGTGCCGAAGTTATTTGTATATGCGAGCTCCGGAGTTTTACCATTTTTTAAATCTGATACAGCTTTATCAAGCATTTCCATATATAAATTAAAGCCAATTGCATGCATGTGACCACTTTGACTTTTTCCTAATAATTCCCCAGCTCCTCGTATCTCCATATCTAAAGTCGCAAGAGTAAAGCCTGCTCCCAAATCATCATAAGTAACGATTGCTTCTAATCTTTTTTTAGCATCATTAGTTAAAAGTTTTTCATTCGGAGTTAGTAAATATGCGTAAGCTTGGTGGTGAGACCTACCGACTCTTCCGCGTAATTGGTGTAATTGTGCAAGACCGAATTTATCAGCGCGGTCAATAATTATTGTATTAGCTGTAGGTATATCTATGCCAGTTTCTATAATGGTTGTGCAAACTAATACATTAAATTTATGATGGTAAAAGTCAGACATGATTTTTTCAAGCTCTGATTCACGCATTTGCCCATGAGCAATTTTTGCTTTGGCTTCAGGAACTAATTTTGTTATTTCGCGTAAAACATTTTCTATAGTATCAACGCTGTTATGTAAGAAGAAGACTTGCCCACCACGCAAAATTTCGCGCAATATTGCTTCTTTTATTGTGCTATCTTCTCTAGTTTGCCAAAAAGTTTTAATAGATAAACGTTTTGCAGGAGGTGAGGCAATTAGAGATATATCTCTAATTCCTGCCATGGATAAGTTCAATGTTCTAGGAATAGGGGTTGCAGTCATACATAATATATCTACTTCTTCGCGAAACTTTTTGATATGTTCCTTTTGCTTTACGCCAAAGCGATGCTCTTCATCAATTATTAGTAAACCTAGATTTTTAAATTTAATATCATTTTGGATTAATTTATGTGTGCCAATAATGATATCAACTTTGCCTTCTTCTAAGGCTTTAGTTACAAAAGTTGCTTCTTTTTGACTCCTAAATCTTGATAATAATTCTATAGTGATTGGAAAATCTATAAAGCGGTCTTTAAAATTATTAAAATGTTGATCTGCTAATAAAGTTGTAGGTGCTAGAATACATACTTGTTTTCCATTTTGTGCAGCTATAAAAGCCGCGCGCATCGCAACTTCGGTTTTACCAAAACCAACATCGCCACAAATAAGCCTGTCCATTGGTCTATCAGAAGTCATATCTTGGATTATTTCATCAATT
>CAZADN010000083.1:0-8909 GCA_964483895.1 uncultured Legionellaceae bacterium | reverse complement strand
AGCGCAATTAGTTATTAATGCTATGGCTCCTGCAGATATTACCTCTATAGTTGTTGACGAAGATTCGCGCACTATGGATTTGGCCGTGCAAAAAGAACAACTTTCGCAAGCAATCGGTCGAAATGGTCAGAATGTTCGTCTAGCTAGTCAGTTAACTGGTTGGACTCTTAATGTAATGACGAATGAAGAGTTTGAAGGTAAAAGTCAAGCAGAATCTAAAAAAGTAGTTGAAGTCTTTGTAAAATCTTTAGAAATAGATGAAGAAGTTGCAAATATTTTGGTTGACAATGGCTTTTCTTCTTTAGAAGAAGTTGCATATGTACCTAAAGAAGAGCTTTTGAATATTGATGGCTTCGATGAAGAAATAGTTGAAGAGTTACGCAATCGAGCTAATGATACTTTATTAGCGCAAGCACTGTCTTCAGGCAACTCTTCTGATCATGCAGATCAAAATTTGATGTCTCTGGAAGGTGTGACAGATGATTTGGTTGGTCAATTGATAAAAATTGGCGTTAATAACGTTAATGACTTAGCAGAACAATCTATAGATGAATTACTAGTAATTCCTGGTATGACAGAGGATAAAGCCGGCAAACTAATTATGAAAGCAAGAGAATCATGGTTTAATTAAGCTCATATTCTAAGTTGGCAACTCACTAGCGGCAATTGAGAGAGGAAAATTTATGGCGGATGTAACGGTTAAACAGTTAGCCCAAGTGGTTGGGATTCCTGTTGATAGACTATTGAATCATTTACAAAAAGCTGGTCTTGAAATTACCGATGAGTCTCAGGTAATAAATGAGGATGAGAAAAGGATACTTCTGAGTCACTTACAAAGTGGTGGAAGTGTTAGTAATTCAGAAAAAGTTAGCTCTGGGAAAATTACCTTACGTCGTAAAAGTGTATCTCAAGTTGCTAGTTTTGACGCGCATAGCGGTAAAAAAGTAAACATAGAAGTTAGAAAGAAGAAAGTTTATGTTAAACCGACAATTGCAGAAGAAGTAGTTGACGAAACTCTTGAAACTCAAGATATACACCCAGAAGAAGTTATTGCTAGTAATGTTGATGAAGAGATTATAAATAAAGAATCAGAACAACCAATAGCCGAGGAAGTTATAGAAGAGGCCTCAGTAGATTCTGAATCTAATTTAAGTAATGATGAATTAATAACAGTTGAAGAAGTCAATATTCCTGAAGAAGTCTCTGTAGATACAGAAGTAGCTGCGCCTAAAGCTGAAGCAGATGAAACGGCTAAAACTAAAACTGATAAGGTAGTTCGCAAAAAAGAGCATCATGTGAAAGAAAATAAATCTGAATATGATGGTAGTGGTGAAAAAACAGATTATAAGCGTAATCGACGTAAAGATAAGCAACAAATATCATTGTTAAATGAATCAGATGATGCTCAAGGGTTTGGCCGTAGACATAAGCCTAAAAAACGTAAAGCTAATGAGAAATCAGATCAATATTTGCAAGCTGAAGCTTCTCTTACACATCAGTTTGAGAAACCTACTGCGCCAACCGTTCATGAAATATATATTCCTGAAACTATAACTGTTGCAGATCTTGCAAAGAAAATGTCAGTTAAAGCAGCTGAAGTTATTAAAGCAATGATAAACTTAGGCGCTATGGCAACTATAAATCAAGTTATTGATCAAGAAACGGCAGTTATTGTTGTTGAAGACATGGGGCATAAAGCTATCGCATTACAAGAAGATGCGCTAGAAGCAAACCTTGCTGAAGATACAATTTCCGATGGTGAAGAGTTACCACGTGCACCTGTTGTTACTATTATGGGGCATGTTGATCATGGTAAGACTTCGTTACTCGATTATATTAGAAGAACAAAAGTAGCTTCCGGAGAAGCTGGGGGCATTACACAGCATATTGGTGCTTATAATGTAAATACTGCTAAAGGTAATATAACATTTTTAGATACCCCAGGTCATGCTGCGTTTACCGCAATGCGCGCGCGTGGTGCGAAGGTTACAGATTTAGTGGTATTGATAGTTGCTGCAGATGACGGTGTTAAACCACAGACAATAGAAGCTATTATGAATGCTAAGGCTGCACGTGTAACAATAATTGTTGCTGTAAATAAAATGGATAAACATGGCGTTGATCCAGATAAAGTTAAGCAAGAATTAGCCAACCATGAAATCATTCCTGAAGCATGGGGTGGTGATACAATGTTTGTAAACATCTCTGCAAAAACTGGGCAGGGTGTTGATGAGTTACTAGATGCTATATTGCTACAGTCAGAAGTTTTAGAGCTTAAAGCTACTCAAGATGGCCCAGCCAAAGGGATTGTTATTGAGTCTCGTCTTGATAAAGGACGTGGGCCAGTTGCAACAATTTTGGTCCAAAAAGGTACTTTACGTAAAGGCGAAATGCTATTGGCTGGATTACAATATGGGCGGATACGTGCATTGATAAGTGATAATGGTAGCCAAGTTGATAAAGCTGGTCCATCAATTCCTGTTGAAGTGCAAGGTCTTTCCGCGGTTCCACATGCAGGTGATGAAGCGATAGTTGTACTTGATGAAAGGCGCGCTCGTGAAGTTGCATTATTTAGGCAAGGAAAGTTTAGAGATATCAAACTTGCTAGAAAACAAAAATCTTCACTTGAAGGTATTTTTGAAAATATGGCATCCTCTGAGTCTAAGACTTTAAATATTGTTTTAAAAGCCGACATGCAAGGTTCTGTTGAAGCAATCGCAGATTCACTTATTAAACTCTCTAATGATGAAGTTAAAGTTGCAGTTATTGCAAGCGGTGTTGGTGGAATAACTGAATCTGATGTTCAGCTCGCTATCGCTTCTAATGCATTGATGATTGGATTTAATGTACGTGCCGATATCGGGGCTAAAAAACTTGCGGAAATGGAAGCATTAAGTATCCACTATTATAGTGTGATTTATGACATTGTTAATCAAGTTAAATCCGCATTGTCTGGTATGCTTGCGCCGCAATTTAAAGAAGAAATTGTGGGTATTGCGGAAGTTAGAGAAGTGTTTCGCTCTCCAAAGCTTGGTTTGATTGCTGGTTGTATGGTAATTGAAGGGGTAATTAAACGTAATAATCCTATTCGCGTTTTACGCAATAACGTTGTAATTTATGATGGTACGCTTGAATCTTTACGTAGGTTTAAAGATGATGTTACCGAAGTTAAGCAGGGCATCGAATGTGGTATAGGTGTTAAAAATTATAATGATGTTAAAGCTGGCGATTTAATTGAAGTATTTGAAACAATTGCGCTAAAGCGAGAGGTGGTTTAAGTACAGTATTATGAGCGAGTTTAGTAGAGTTGATAGAATTGCAGAGTTAATTCAGCGTAAGCTCGCTGAATTAATTCAAAAAGAAGTAAAAGATCCTAGACTTCAAGGTTTTGTTACAGTTGCAGCTGTAAAAGTATCTAAAGATTTAAGTCACGCAAAAGTCTATTTTACGATTTTTAATGGTGACCCTTCTAAGGCCCAGGTCGTATTGAATAATGCGGCTAGTTATTTGCGTACGGTGTTAGCTAAATCTCTCACTTTGCGTGTGGTGCCCCAGTTACATTTTGTGCATGATGTCTCTTTAGAGTATGGTAACCGTTTAAGTCGTTTAATTGATGAAGTTAATAATTCAGATGCAGAACCAGACGAAGAAGAATAACTTACAAGCAATCAATGGTATTGTATTGCTTGATAAACCTATAGATTGCACTTCAAATTTTATATTACAACGCGTTAAGTATCTATTTCAGGCTAAAAAAGCTGGGCATACTGGTAGTTTAGATCCATTAGCAACCGGGATGTTACCAATATGTTTTGGCGAGGCAACTAAATTTTCTGAATTTTTGTTAAATGCTGATAAATGTTATGAAGTCACAGCTGAACTTGGAGTTACGACGACGACAGGTGATGCGAAGGGTGAAATTATTACCAAACGTAATTTTGCTAATATAGACACCAAGACTCTTGCCGAAGTTGTAGCAAGCTTTGAGGGTGATATTGAACAAGTCCCTCCTATGTTTTCGGCATTAAAGCATAATGGTCAGCCGTTATATAAATATGCGCGTTCGGGTATTGAGATAGAGCGTAAATCACGTAAAATTACCATTTTTTCTATTCAATTATTAAATTTTGATATACCAAATTTTAAACTCCGCGTTGTTTGTAGTAAAGGTACATATATTCGAACATTAATAGAAGATATTGGCGAAAAACTAGGTGTTGGAGCGCATGTTGTGCAGCTACGGCGCTTATATACAGCCGGTTTTGAAAATGCAAAAATGTATTCTTTTTCTGAGTTACAGGCTATGGCAGTTTCAGAGCTACAAAGTTGCTTATTGCCGGTTGATATATCCGTACAATACCTACCTAAGTTAGAGCTTGATAGTGAACGTGTAATAGATTTATATCATGGTAAGATTATACAAAATCTAGATTTGAGCAGGCATTCAGATGGAAATTTTAGGATTTATGATAAATCTAAGCAAACTTTTATTGGTTTGGGTAAAATTGTAGATAGTAAATATCTACAAGCATTACGTTTGTTAAGCAAACATGAGTAATTATATATGTTAATTAATATAATTGGCTTAGGGAATGTCGGTAAAACTTTAGCAAGAATGTTTGTTGATAATAAGCTTGCGAATATTGCTGGAATATATAATCGCACGGTCGAAAATGCTTTGACAGGGATAAGGTTTATCGGTCAGGGGACTTTTTATAAAAATATAGCGTTATTACCAAAGGCACAAATAACTTTTATTACAACCGCAGATAATTTTATAGAGGGTGCGAGTCGAGAATATGCTTTAAATCCACAGTTAGATGCAGGTAGCATTGTTGTGCATTGTAGTGGTGTTCTTCCAGCTAATTGTATGGAGGCATTACGTAAAAAAGGTTGTTATATTTGCAGCATTCATCCAATGCATAGTTTTATTGATCCATATGTAAGTTTGCAAACATTTCATGGTACATATTGCGCTATTGAGGGCGATAAAGATGCAATAGATGCGGTATCTAGTTTATTTATGGCAATTGGTGCTCAAGTAATTAGTGTTGCATCAGATAAAAAAGCACTATATCATGCTGCTGGAGTATTTGCTTCTAATTATTTGTTGACTTTGGCTGAACAAAGCTTAAATTGTTTGTCTGCTGCACAAGTTAATGAAGATGATGCACTTGGTTTGCTGATTAGTCTTATGCAAAGTACTATTAATAATTTATCAGTAAAAAAGTCTCCAGCTGCCGCACTTACAGGTCCATTGAAACGTGGAGATTTTGCAACAATAAATGCGCATTTAAATGCTTTTACAAATGAAAAAGTGAAAGATTTTTATAAGTTTATGCTGGATAGAACCAAAGATTTGGTAGAGTGATATTAAGTGCTCCGCTCCCTCACGGTCGCGGCTCGGTTAGAGTATCCGAGCCGCGACCGTGAGGGAGCGGAGCACGTAAAGAAGCTAAAATTTTGTAATTTACGAGGAATATATGAGCGTCAAATCAGATACCTGGATTGAAAAAATGGCTTTAGAGTATGGTATGATTTCTCCATTTCAAGGTAGGCAAATACGAGAATCAGAAAATGGTCGTACTATATCATACGGAGTTTCTAGTTACGGATATGATGTACGTTGTTCGAATGAGTTTAAAATTTTTACTAATATTAATTCGGCAATAGTAGATCCTAAGGCATTTGATTCCAATAGTTTTGTGGATGTAAAATCTGATGTCTGCATCATCCCTCCAAATTCATTTGCGCTAGCACGTACAGTTGAATACTTTCGTATTCCAAGAAATATTTTAACCATTTGCTTAGGTAAATCCACATACGCACGTTGCGGGATAATTGTTAACGTAACTCCATTAGAACCAGAATGGGAAGGACATGTTACTTTAGAATTTTCAAACACAACCCCTTTACCGGCAAAAATATACGCCAACGAAGGTGTTGCACAAATGGTATTCCTTGAGGCAATAGATGTGTGCGCTGTATCTTACAGAGATAGAGCAGGTAAGTATCAAGGGCAAAAAGGGGTTACATTGCCAATTGCCTAAACATAAAAGAGTTTTGTAAAAAAACGCCACGTAGGTTGGGCTGTAAAGCCCAACAAATTTTCCAAAAGAACCTCTTTATAAATTTTTAATCTCCCATGTATTCAAAATCTCACAAAATAACTCCGCAGTTTTATTAGCATCATAAATTGCAGAATGCGCTTCGTTATTATCAAATTTGATTCCAGCCGCATTTAAAGCTTTGGATAGTACCGTTTGCTTATAGACAAAAGCGCTAAGGGTCGCGGTGTCAAAGCAGGTGAATGCGTGAAATGGTGACTTTAATTTTGTACGTTCAATTGCGGCTTTTAAAAATAATAAATCAAACCAGGCATTGTGCCCAACTAATACCGCCCGGGTACATTTCTGCTTGTGTAATTCATTTTTTATCAGAGAAAATATGTTAGTTAAAGCCACTTTTTCAGACACTGCAAAGCGTAGTGGTTGAAATGGGTCTATTTTATTAAATTCAAGCGATTTTTCATCAAGAACGGCACCTTCATAGGGTATGATATGTTCAAAAATTTGTTCCCCTTTAGTGTAAAGTCCATCTTCATTTAAATTAATTAAAACAGCGCACACTTCAAGCAAAGCATTTTCCTCAGGGTTGACACCTGATGTTTCAATATCAATAACAACAGGCAGAAAGCCTCTAAAACGTTGATTAATTTTGGTCATCAATGACGCTCCATTGCAATATCTGACCTGCTGCGAGCGGTATTATACAATCATCACCAAATGGAATAGATGCTGGTATTTGGAATGGCTTGTTAATTAATTCAATTTTGTCAGTGTTTGGCTTTAGTTGATAAAATTCAGCACCAAATTTTCCCATAAATTCATCGAGCTTGCTGAGAGCATTATTTGTTGCGAAAGCTTCGGCATATAATGATACTGCAAATGGTGCTGAATATACTCCAGCGCAACCACAAGCATTTTCTTTTTGGGATTTTGCGTGCGGAGCACTATCAGTGCCAGCAAAAAATTTATTACTACCACTTAAGGCAGCATTCAAAAGAGACAACCTATCTTGCTCGCGTTTTAAAATAGGTAAACAATAAAAATGCGGTTTAATTCCACCGGATAAAAGATGATTACGATTAAAAAGTAAATGCTGAGGTGTAATTGTTGCCGCTATATTCGCTGGTGAATTATGAATAAAATCACAAGCCTCTTTTGTTGATATATGTTCAAGTACAATGCGAAGCCTTGGAAAATTTTTAATAATAGGCATTAAAACATCTTGAATAAATACTTTTTCTCTATCAAAAATATCAGCATTAGTTACTTCTCCATGAATTTGTAATACGGCATTTATATCTTCTAAAGCAGCAAAATGAGGGTATAAAGCTTTAAAATCATCAACACCTTGTTCAGAATTTGTAGTTGCACCCTTTGGATAAAGTTTGGCTGATAAAATAAACGTAGAGGATTTAATTTTATAAATTTCATCAGGGGAAACATCTTTTGTTAAATAAATACTCATGTATGGAGTTAGTTTACAATTAGTATTAAGAGAATTTAAGATTTTTTGACGATAATTTAAAGCTGATTGAACAGTTGTAATTGGCGGTTGTAAATTTGGCATAACCAATATACGCGAAAAATGTTGTGCCGATCCATTTACAGTTGTTGTAAGGATTTTTTCATCTCTAAGATGTACATGCCAGTCGTCCGGACGTGTTATGCTGGTTTTTAACACAATGAGCCCTCGCATTGCTTAAGAAGCTTATAGGATAACATGTATCTTAATAATAATTCAAAAAAATACATAAAAAATATTGACAAACATTAGGTGTTCTACAATACTGATTCCTCGTAGGCTGTAATATAAAACTGTTTATATTGATACGAGTTAACATTATTTAAATTGATGTTGACAAGATATGCTAGAGGTAAGATAATCTTAAGCATGTGCGTTTTTCGAATTAGAGCGATGATAACGTACAAGTTCAATACAAATAGTTACTGTGATGAAAACGGAAGTTTAATAATAAAAAAGTGGAGAAACGTATGTCGAATCTTAAAAAAACAGCTTTAGCTGTTCTTGCTTTAAGTAGCGGTGCAGTTTTCGCTGGCACAATGGGGCCTGTATGCAGCGCTGTAAATGTAACAGTTCCATGTGAAAGCACTGCTTGGGATGTTGGTGGTAAAGCTTTATATTTCCAACCAAGCGTTACTTCTGGAGCTGCTGGTACTGCTAAAACTATTACTACTGGTTCTGGTCAAACTGCTGATTTTGGTAGAAATCCAAAATGGGGTTGGGGCTTCATGATTGAAGGTTCTTACCACTTCAACACTGGAAATGACCTAAACTTAAATTGGTACCATGTTGGAACAAATAGAACTGGTGGATTCAATGGTTCAAAAACACTAGCTACTAACTTTGCTCCAGATGTTATCGATTCAATCAGCTCACCAGCAGTAACAGCTACTGTTAACAAGAGCACTGCAACTATAGATCCTAAGTGGGATATGGTTAACTTAGAGTTTGCTCAACACGTTGATTTCGGTGAAAACAAAAGCATTCGTTTCCATGGTGGTTTCGAATACGCTCGTTTAACTGCTAACAACACTTTAAGAACTAGCGGTAGTTTAGTTACAGCATCAGGTGCTACTCCTTCTTTCAGTACTACTGTTGGAAGCAGCCCATCATACAACGGTTTCGGTCCTAGATTAGGTGCTGATATGGGTTATGATTGGGGCAACGGTTTAGCAATTTATGCTAACGGCGCTGCAGCATTATTAGCTGGTTCAAGCAAGTATAGCACAACTTATACTAACGTACTTTTATCTAGATATGTAACAACAAGTGGTTCATCTACAACTGTTGTTCCTGAACTAGAAGGTAAATTAGGCGCT
>CAZADN010000082.1:0-8962 GCA_964483895.1 uncultured Legionellaceae bacterium | reverse complement strand
GCGATAGCTAAACATTGAAAAAAATAAAAATTTTTTTCAAGACAGTTGCTACGTTATCGATGAAACTTAATACTTTAGGACCATGCACTTAACTATCGTAAGTCCTGAATGAGAAATTTAGGTTAAAAAAAATCCCTGATTAACAGGGATTTTTAGGAAGTTTTATGCTTCAACTTCTTCAAGGCTAGCTGGTCTGTCAACCAACTCTACTATCGCCATAGGCGCGTTATCACCTAATCTAAAACCACATTTTAGTACTCTTACATACCCTCCTGGTCTTTCTTTATATCTAGGACCAAGTGTTGTAAAGACTTTACCAACGGCGCTTTTAGAACGTAATTTACTAAATACGTTTCTTCTAGCTGCTACGCTATCTTCTTTACCTGTGGTAATGATTGGCTCTATATAGCCTCTTAACTCTTTAGCTTTAGCTAAAGTAGTTTTTATCAACTCATGCTCTATAAGAGAACAAGTCATATTCGCAAACATTGCCTTTCTATGACTGCCTCTTCTTCCAAAACTTCGGCCAGACTTTCTGTGGCGCATAGCTACTACTCCTACTCTTTCTCGCCTACAAACTTAGGCGGCCAATTCTCTAAAATCATACCTAGCATTAAAGATCTTGATGCTAAAACATCCTTAATTTCAGTCAAAGATTTTTTGCCCAAATTAGGTGTCTTTAGCAATTCACCTTCAGTTTTTTGAACTAAATCACCAATTAAGTATATATTTTCGGCTTTTAAGCAATTAGCTGACCTTACAGTCAACTCAAGATCATCAACCGGTCTTAGTAACACCGGATCAAAATCATCTAAATTATTCTTATCAACTACTTCCTCTTCGTAACTTAAGTCAACAAAAGTTGCAAGTTGTTTTTGTAAGATATTAGCTGATATTTTAATAGCATCCTCAGGATTCAAAGTACCATTAGTTTCTAATTCGATAGTTAGCTTATCTAAATCAGTACGATTTTCAACCCGAGTTTTATCAACATAATATGCAACTTTTCTAACAGGTGAAAAAGCACTATCGATTTTCAATTTACCAATAGATTTCTTTAAAACTTCCTCATCCATTTGCATTGGACTGACTTCAGCAGATTGATAGCCAATACCTTTTTCAACAGTTAAGGTCATTTTCAATTTACCATGCTCATTAAGATGAGCTATAACTAAATCAGGATTTACAATTTCAACATCATGCGTTAACTGGATATCTGCAGCTGTAACAACACAAGGTCCTGTTTTATCAATAGTTAAAGTTGCAACATCACCAAGAGACATAATAATTG
Organism: uncultured Legionellaceae bacterium; assembly: GCA_964483895.1. Lineage (GTDB taxonomy): Bacteria > Pseudomonadota > Gammaproteobacteria > Legionellales > Legionellaceae > 2-12-FULL-35-11. The sequence continues at coordinate 7,671 of CAZADN010000082.1, read as the reverse complement.
CTACTTCTTTTAGATTAAGAAGTATATTAATTACATCCTCTTCAACCCCTTCAATAGTACTGTATTCATGCAATACTCCGTCTATAGCTACCTCAGTAATAGCACAACCAGGCATAGAAGACATTAATATTCTACGTAAAGCATTTCCCACAGTATAACCATAGCCAGGTTCTAAAGGTTCAAGAATAATCCTTGAATGAAAAGGATTATCTGAATGTGCCTTTAACACCTTTGGAGTTAACATTTGATTTATATCAGTATACATAAAGTAATATCTCCAATTTACTTAGAGTAAAGTTCCACGACCAAATTAACGTTAAAGTCAGATGATAATTCATCCAACTCAGGAACACGTGTAAAAGTTCCTTTAAAGTTTGCAGTATCAGTACTAATCCAATCAGATGATGGTTTTTGTTCAGATAATGCAATCGCTGCTTTAATTCGACTTTGGCCTCTTGCTTTAGCTCTTACAGAAATGACATCACCAGGTGATACCAAATATGATGCTATGTTAACGACTTTGTCGTTTACAAGAATACATTTGTGCGAAACTAATTGTCTAGCTTCAGCTCTAGTAGAAGCGAAACCAATTCTATACACAACATTATCTAATCTTCTCTCTAATAGCCCCATCAAGTTAGAGCTTGTAGCCCCTTTCAATCTTGAAGCCTTTTTATAAGAAAGTTTAAACTGCTTTTCTAATAAGCCGTAATATCGTTTTATCTTGAGTTTCTCTCTCAATTGTAAGCCATAATCACTTAGTCTGGATTTACGATCACCGTGTTGACCAGGTAATTTTTCAGATTTACATTTACTTTTATAATCACGTACACCACTTTTTAATAGTAAGTCTGTACCTTCTCTACGTGATAACTTACACTTTGGACCTAGGTATCTAGCCATTATATATAACTCCCAATTTAAACTCGGCGTTTCTTCGGTGCCTTACAGCCATTGTGTGGAATGCCCGTTACATCTGTAATTTCAACTATCTTAAAACCTTGTGATATTAATTCACGAATTGTTGATTCACGTCCTGGCCCAGGCCCGTTAATGAATACAGCAACAGATTTCATTCCATACTCTTTAGCTACTACAGAAGCTTTCTCTGTGGCAACTTGTGCTGCATATGGAGTACTCTTACGTGAGCCTCGGAACCCTGAACCACCAGCTGTAGCCCAGCATAATGTATTACCTTGTCTATCAGTAAAAGTTACTATTGTATTATTAAACGATGCGTGTACATGAACTATACCATCGGTTACTACTTTTTTAACTTTCTTACGTATCTTCTTTTGTTTTGTCTTAGATGTAGCCATAACAATATCCTAAATAATCAATTAGTTGTGCCTTTGCGTCGACCTTTTCTAGTTCTAGCGTTAGTTTTAGTACGCTGACCTCTTAGAGGTAATCCTCTCCTATGCCGTAAACCACGATAACAGCCTAGATCCATTAGACGCTTTATATTCATAGAGATTGTTCTACGTAAATCTCCTTCGACGGTTATTTTAGCAATCTCATTTCGTATAGTTTCTAGTTGATCTTCCGTCAACGCTGCAACTTTAGTTGCAGGATCTATATTTAGTTTTTCACATATCTTTTTAGATGTCGGTCTACCTACACCATAAATAGCGGTTAATGCAATCACTAAATGTTTATGATCTGCTATGTTCACTCCTGCAATACGAGCCATTCATATCTCCAAAATTTCCTTTACCACAAAGGGTAAAAATCATACTACTTTAATTTCTAAAAATCAAGAATTAAAAAACACAACTTATATATATCATCAAATATAAGTCTAACTATTAATCCCAATCAATTCTAACCTTGTCTTTGCTTATGTCTAGCATCTTTACATATTACACGCACAGTACCTTTACGTTTAACAACTTTACAGTTTCTGCAAATACGCGTAACTGAGGCTCTTACTTTCATTAGTAACTCCAATTTATTTTTACAACAATCCTGGTAGTTTCCCACCCTTAATATTTGATTTTCTCATCAATGAATCATACTGTTGTGTCATTAAATGGGCTTGCACTTGTGCTACAAAATCCATAATTACAACAACGATAATCAGCAAAGAAGTTCCCCCGAAATAAAAAGGAACATGCCATGCATACATCATGATCTGTGGTAACAAGCAAACTAGTATTAGATATAAAGCTCCAACTAGTGTTAGCTTTGTCATTATGTTATCAATGTATCGCATTGTTTGTTCGCCAGGGCGTATACCGGGAATATAAGCACCTGATTTCTTTAAATTGTCAGCCGTATCTTTAGGATTGAATACCAAAGCTGTGTAAAAGAATGCAAAACCTAAAATAGCTCCTGCATATACAATCAGGTATAACGGACTTCCAGGTGATAAAGCTAACCCAACATTACCAAGCCATTCCATACCTTTTGTGTTACCAAAAAACTGGGCAAGCGTTGCAGGTAAAAAAATTAAACTTGATGCAAATATTGGCGGTATTACACCGGCCATATTTATCTTTAAAGGTAAATGACTAGTTTGCGCAGCATAAACCTTTCGTCCTTGTGTACGTTGTGCATAGTTGACTCTAATACGACGTTGTCCTCTTTCTATAAAGACTACGAAACCTGTCACAACAAAAACAATAGCAATAATTATAAATACAGATAACAATTGCATTTGACCTTCTTTGACTTGTTGAAAGAGAGAGCCAACTGCATTTGGCATATTTGATACAATGCCAGCAAATATAATTAAAGAAATACCGTTTCCAACACCTTTCTCTGTGATTTGCTCTCCCAACCACATAAGAAACATTGTTCCGGTAACCAAAGTAACAACAGCTGTGAAATAAAATGCAATATCGGCATTCATTGCAATATTTTGGGCTGCTAACCACTTAGCCATTCCCAAAGATTGAAACAATGCAAATATTAAAGTTAGATAACGCGTGTACTGATTAATCTTACGCCTACCAGACTCACCTTCTTTCTTAAGCTGCTCAAGACTAGGTACTACCACCGAAAATAACTGTATTATAATCGATGCTGAAATATACGGCATAATACCAATAGCAAATACCGTCACTCGTGACAGTGCACCACCAGAAAACATATTAAACAGGCCAAATATAGTATTCTGTTGTTGATTAAAAAAGTGAGCTAATTTTTGTGGATCTAAACCAGGAACCGGAACATGAGCCCCTAGTCTATAAATTAATAGCCCTAACACAACAAACAAAAGCCGTGATTTTAGTTCTGCTAAGCCTCCAGTTGATGTCGCTTTGGTATTTTTATTCTTCATAATTATTCTTCAATGCTCCCACCTGCAGCTTCAATTTTTTCCTTAGCTCCACGTGTAACACCTAAACCTTTTAACTTAACAGCCTTATTAATTTCACCAGATAAAATAACTTTAACAAATTGTATAGATTTGTTAACTAATCCGTGGTTTTTTAATGCAGCTAAATCAATACAATCAACATCTAGTTTTGCTATTTCACTGAGCGTTACTTGGTCAGTTACTCTACCCACTCTTGAACTAAATCCAACTTTAGGCAAACGTCTTTGGATAGGCATTTGTCCACCTTCGAAATTAATCTTGTGGAAGCCACCTGCACGTGATTTTTGTCCTTTATGACCTTTACCACATGTTTTACCAAGTCCTGAACCAATTCCTCTACCTAGTCTTCTTCTAGTTGATTTTGAACCTTCTGCTGGAGATAAAGTATTTAATCTCATTACGCACACTCCTCAACTTCTACTAAATAGCTTACTACATTTACTAGTCCACGTATTGCTGGTATATCATTGTGTACAACTGTAGCATTCATTTTTCTTAAACCCAACTGATTAGCGATTTCGATATGCTTTGGGATTCTTCCAATAAGACTCTTAACTAATTTAATCTTAATTTGTTTTTGCTTAGCCACCATTAGCCTCCTTTAACTGCTCAACTGTTATGCCTCTTTTAGCAGCAACATAATCTGGAGTTTGAATGTTTTGCAACGCAGCAATAGTAGCTCTTACCACATTACTAGGATTAGTAGAACCAATAATTTTAGCTAATATGTTCTGAATTCCAAGTACTTCACATACTGCACGCATTGCGCCACCTGCAATAATTCCGGTACCTTCGCTTGCTGGCTTCATAAATACCTTCGAAGCACCATAGTTCCAAGTAATTTCGTGATGGATTGTTGTTGAATTTAGTGGAATATAAACCATGTTCTTTCTTGCTTGATCCATAGCTTTTTGTATAGCAACCGGTACTTCACGTGCTTTACCGCGACCATATCCAACTTTACCTTTTCCATCGCCTATAACTACTAAAGCTGCGAAACCAAAAACTCTACCACCTTTAACAACTTTAGCTGTTCTAGTTACAGATACTAGTTTTTCTTGGTAACCTTCTGCTTTACCTTCATCGAATGCCATAATAATTCCTCAAAATTCCAAGCCAGCAGCACGAGCAGCTTCTGCAAGCGCCTTTACTCTGCCATGATATTTGTAGCCAGATCTATCAAATGCTACTTTAGTTAATTGCTTATTTTTCGCACGGTTCGCAAGTAAAGTGCCGACTTGAGTTGCATGATCTGTCTTACTACCTTTCAACTCGGCTTTTAACTCTTTATCCATAGTTGATGCAGATACTAACACCACGTCCCCAATTTCACCTGGAACAACTATTTGCGAATATATATGCGCATTACTGCGAAAAACGACTAATCTAGGTCTGTTTGATCTAGAATTTAGAATAGTTTCTCTTGTTTTAAGTGCTCTTTTCTTTCGAGCTGTATACTTATTCATAACTTAAACCCTACTTTTTCTTAGTCTCTTTAGTAACGATTACTTCACCAGCATATCTTACACCTTTACCTTTATATGGCTCTGGCGGTCTGAATGCTCTAATTTCAGCTGCAGCTTGACCTAAAATTTGTTTATCCAAACAGTGTAAAATCAAAGTTGTAACTGTTGGTGCTTCAGCTGTTATACCATCTTTGAGTACATACTCAATCGGATGAGAATAGCCTAAGGCTAAAACAATTGTATTGCCTTTAACTTGAGCTCTGTAACCAACGCCTACAAGTTCTAGAGTCTTAGTAAACCCAGATACAACGCCCTTAACCATATTATTAACTAAAGCTCGTGCTGTTCCTGCTTGCGCCCATGCATTAGGATCGTTAGAAGCAGGTCCGAAATGTATTTCAGCAACGTCGCTTTGTACTTCTTTAATTTTAACTAATCTATTAATTTCCTTATTTAAGCTACCTTTAGGACCTTTAACTGTAACGTGGTGCTTTTCAACTTTTATTTCCACACCTTTAGGAAGTTTAATAGGTGATTTTGCTACTCTTGACATGATTTTCCTCTATTAAAGTCGGCTTATGCTACTTCGCAGATTACTTCACCACCTACATTCATGGCTTTAGCGCTTGTGTGCGACAAAACACCTTTAGAAGTAGATAATATGTATATGCCGAACCCTGAAACTGGCTTAAGGTCTGATACAGATTTATAAATACGTATACCAGGTCTGCTAATTCTTTTAATCTTAGAAATAACTGGTTTACCTTTAAAATATTTAAGGGTAACTGTTACCTTTTTAGTATTATTACCTAAAGATTCAGTTGTGTAGTCAGAAATGTATCCTTCTTCTTTTAAAACACTTAATACATTCTCTTTTAATATAGATGACATCATACTAACTTCGCTATGATTAGCTTGTTGACCATTTCTAATTCTTGTCAACATATCAGCTATAGGATCTTGCATGCTCACAGTTTTTCTCCAATTTGAATTACCAGCTAGATTTTCTTCCGCCAGTTACATTTCCAGTCATTAACTGGTTTCGTAAACATATTCTGCACAAGCCAAACTTTCTATAAACGGCATGCGCTCTGCCACATTGGCAACATCTTTTTGTACAACGTGATGAACTTGAGTTTAATGGCAAACTCGCAAGCTTTTCTTGAGCTTCCATAATAGTATCAAAGTCAGTTGACTTCTTAATAATTGATTTAAGTTCTAATCTCTTTGATCTATATTTATTTTCTACAATTCGCTTTTTCTTTTCTCTTTGGAGAACCGATTTTCTAGTCACGTTATCACCTTATACTAATTAACATCCTGAAGAGGAAACTTAAAGGCCTCAAGTAATGCTCTGCCTTCTGCATTATTTACTGCTGATGTTGTAATACAGATATCTAAACCTCGTATAACATCAATCTTATCAAAATCAATTTCAGGGAAAACTATTTGTTCTTTTATACCAAGAGAGTAGTTTCCTCTTCCGTCAAATGATTTAGGATTTAAACCACGAAAGTCGCGGACTCTAGGTAATGCAATTGTAATTAAACGATCGAAAAATTCATACATTATTGCACCACGTAAAGTAACCTTACAGCCAATTGGCCAACCTTCACGTATTTTAAATCCAGCTAATGATTTTCTAGCTAGTGTTACAACTGGCTTCTGGCCACTTATTCTAGTTAGATCATCAACTGCGTGAGTCATAACTTTCTTATCAGTTACAGCTTCACCAACTCCCATATTCAGAGTTATTTTTTCTAATTTTGGTACTTGCATTATGCTTTTGTAACCAAACTTCTTCATCATCATTGAGATGATTTCTTTCTTATATAGCTCTTGTAATCTAGCCATTATATCCACCCAAATTAAAACTGATCTACTACTTCATCATTAGACTTAAAGTATCTTACTTTATACTTTTTGCCATCTTTTTCGACGTATTTGAAACCAATTTTGTCGGCTTTCTTAGTAGATTCGTTATACATAGCAACATTAGAAACATGAATAGCTGCTTCGACAGAAACTACTCCGCCCTTTTTATCGATATTAGGGTTTGGCTTTTCATGTTTTTTTACAAGGTTAGCACCTTCTACCCAAACCTTTTCATCAACAACTTTTAAAACTTTACCAATGTGATGTCTACTTTTACCTGTAGTAACAATCACTGTATCGTTTTTCTTAATACGTTTCATGCTTTTTCCTCTCTATAATACTTCAGCTGCTAGAGAGATAATCTTCATATAGCGCTCTCTAAGCTCACGAGTTACAGGGCCAAAAATACGTGTTCCAATTGGCTCATCTTGGTTATTCAGCAACACTGCTGCGTTACCATCAAAACGAATAAGTGAACCATCATTTCTACGCACTCCTTGAGCAGTTCTTACTACGACAGCTCTCATTACAGCACCTTTCTTGACCTTACTACGTGGTAGTGCATCTTTTATAGAGACTTTAATTACATCGCCGATACGAGCATAACGTCTATGTGATCCACCTAATACCTTGATGCACATAACTTTACGCGCACCACTATTATCTGCAACATCGAGCACTGTTTGCATTTGTATCATTTTATTCTCCGGCTCCTAATCCAATATGCAAAAGGTTGCTGATTATATCAGGCCTTTTGATTTATTTAAAGTAAATATTAACAATTATGTTAAGAAATTATATCTACTAATACCCAAGTTTTCTTCTTAGATATTGGCCGTGATTCTTGTATACGAACAATATTGCCAATATTACATACTTCTTTTTCGTCATGGGCGTGTAATTTGGTACGGCGGCGGATAAATTTACCATACAAAGGGTGCTTTACCAATCTTTCGACTTCAACAACTATAGTTTTGCACATTTTGTTACTTACAACTTTACCTACTA
>CAZADN010000081.1:0-9221 GCA_964483895.1 uncultured Legionellaceae bacterium | reverse complement strand
TCAGCGTAGTTGTATTTATTTGTTGATTGATTAACCATTGTTCTCCTGGATGAGAAAGACAGAAATCTCCAGCTTGAGTCCATGCAGCTAAATGAAATATTCTATCAAATTTTATTGATGACCATTTATTTAGTGCGTTTTTATCAAGTAAATTACACTCTTTAGAGCCAACAGCAACTACATCATAGTTATTGGCGTTTAATTGGCTAACTAAGTGCCTACCTAAAAATCCGGTTGCTCCGGTAATAATAGCTTTCATTTATATGAACTCATACTAGCTCTGGTGATGGTATTGGTACTAAGATTTTTCCACCTTGCTCTCTATATTTATCTAACTTTGATAAAATTTCATTTTTAAAATTCCAAGATAAAAGTAAATATACATCTGGGTAATTAGTTTTATCTTGATGATATACTGGAATTTTAGTTCCTGGATAGTAGGTGTCGCATTTTAAAGAGTTAACTTCCACCGCGCAGTCAATGTTTTTTTCATTGAAGTTACAGTAATTTAAAATAGTACTTCCTTTTACTGGAGCACCTAGCGCGTGAATTTTGAGTTTTTGCTGTTGTAATTTATTTACTATATTTATTAATTGACTTTTTATTGAAGCTGCTCTTTCCGCAAATTGTTTGTATATGTCTATGGTTAAAAATCCTTCGTTGGATTCTTTTTTTAGTAGCTCTATAAGTTGTTTGGATTTTTCTTTAAGTCCGGTCTTTGCTATATAAGCCGTGCAACTTCCACCATGAATATCAGTAATGTTTGCATCATATATTTCTAAGTTATGTCTATTTAACAGATTATTAAATGATTGTAAAGTATAGTAAAGAAGATGTTCATTATAAATTTGATCAAAAGCGCATTGTTTTATCATGTTTGGCAGATATATAAATTCAGCTACTAGCATTCCATCTTTGTCTAATAATGTCTCAATCCCGTTAAATACCGAGTGTAGCTCTTCTAGGTGAAAGAATATGCCAGAACCATGTATTACTTTTGCATATCCATGTGATTTTAATATTTCTAAAGCAGTTTCTTTATTAAAAAACTTGTTTAAACAATTAACCCCTATTGAGTTGGAAATTCTTGCTTGCTCTTTGCCAGAATCTACATTAAGAACCTTAATTCCATCTTCTAAAAATAGTGATAGAAAAGTACCATCATTACCACCTATATCTAATATATATTCTTCCTTTTTAAAAGAAATTTTCTTTAATATTAAATCTTTCACTTGAGAAAAATGATTTTTTAAGCTTCTAGTAGTACCAGAAAGATAGCAGTGATTAACAAACATTGTTTCTTTAGGGATGGTATAACCTAATTGAACCATAGTGCAGTTATGACAAAAAAATACTTGTAGTGGATAATTTTCACATTTAGTGTTCACGTTCATAGGAATAAAATTATTACCCCAAGGCTGTTCTCCTAAATCTAAAAATAATTCAAGCAAATTACTAGCGCAGTTCCTACATATAGCCATAAAACATCCTTATATTTTATAATTCTTTGAGTTTGCTTTAGAAGAAAGTAAAAAATTTTTCTATTGCCCGCAGAATCATTTATGTGAAAATAGTATCTTTATATTAACTTAAATTCAATAGATATAAACAAGGATAGACATAATATATTGTTTGAAAATATGTTACCATATATGGGTATGCGTGTAGCGTAGATAATAAATTTTGGTTAAATAAGTGCCTACTGATATTACAGCTTAGTTGTGATAACTCATATAATTTGAATTAGTTTTAAAAGGAATTAATAAATAATGAAAATTTTAAAAAAATCCCAACGTACATCTCCTAAAATTAGTATTATTCTCCTGGATTGGGGAGTTAGAGAAAGTTTTCATTTTTTGCATTATATATCTAAGCAAAATATTGATAGAAATTTGTTTGAGATAGTAATAATTGAATATTATTCAAATGTATCTAAGGTAATTGAAGAATTTGCTGATGAGGTAGATACTTGGGCGTTACTTGAGATGCCAAAAGATGCCTATTATCATAAGCATTTGATGTACAATGCTGGGCTTGTGATGAGCCAAGGTGAGTATGTTATTATCTGTGATTCTGATGCAATGGCAAAGCCGACTTTCTTAGAAAGTGTGTTAAATGAGTTTGCGAAAAATCCGAATATTGTTTTACATATCGATCAATTTAGAAATAATCGTCGCGATTTATATCCATTTAATTATCCAAGTTTTGAAGAAGTTACAGGTCGTGGATGTATTAATTATCTGAATGGTAAAACGACGGGGATGGCGGTAAAAGAAGATATTATTCATAACCGTAATTATGGTGCTTGTTTCTGTGCTAGAAGAGATTTATTAATACAAATAGGCGGAGCTGATGAGCATATTGATTTTATTGGGCATATTTGCGGGCCGTATGATTTGACTTTTCGGTTAATAAATTTAGGTTGCAAAGAAATTTGGCATGAAACGGAGTTTTTATATCATACTTGGCATCCTGGGCAGGCTGGGGAAAATAATTATCTTGGTCCTCATGATGGTAGACATATGTCTACTACATCTTTGGAGGCTTTATATAATTTTCGAGTGTATCCACATGTTGAGAATCTTTTGATTGCAAAGTTACGGAATGGATTTGATATATCTGAGGCGGACTTGCAAGATAAATTGATATTGCCAGAGTATGTTAAAATAACTAAATTTGAGTTTTTATCAAGTTCTGAAAGTCGTGAATGGGCGAATGCAACTTATCAGTATATGCTGCATGGTGGGTATAAAATTATTTCTAAAAACGGAATATATTATGCATTATCTAGATTTATTAAAAATCAGGATAAGGATATTGACTGTGTTGAAAATAAAGCAGAGTTTCGTGGAAATTCATTTGCGAAATTAATAAAAGATATTGATGATAGAAGTGCTAAGATATTGTCTTTGACGCATAAAATAACCGTGTTTTATGTTTTTGCTTCTAGAGTTAAAAGTATTTTAAAGCGTAAGCTGCGTGTATATATAAGTGGCTTTTGTAATAAAGTATTTGAGATATTATGTAAACCTTATAAATTATTACGTGGATTCTACAAGTCAATTAGCAAGAAGTATAATAATACTAAAAATGAACATAACTACTATTGGGAAAATATGAGTTCCATGTTGCATAATATTAAACTTGCTTATAAAGAAAATAAAAATATTACTTTATTAATTTCTGCGGGGAATGAGAGTTTGTTTTTATATATGGCAAGAAAATTTAAGCTAATTCCTAAGATTAATATTCTTAAATATAATGATCCATCTGATGTTAAAGATTGTTTAGCTAATTTAAACATAGAAGTATCACATATAATTTTATTAAGTAAGCAATTATATGTTGATAATGCTTTATATTTTGATGGTATATCTAATGATAAAAAATATTTTATAGTGTAGATTCTAATTCAGATATTTAAATGGACTTAAACATGAAAAACCCATTCACCGAACACCCACGCTCAGTTAATGAAACCTATTTAATTCATTTAAAGTTTGCAAGTAAGATTGGGCTTAGGTTAGTTTTAGCGGGTTTTGCATGTATGATTCACAGTGTATTCCCATTTATGTTTAAAACTGTTGCCAGTCGAACTGTGCGGGAAATAAATGAGTTAATGATAATGAGAACGTCGCGCAGGGATTTAGGTTACTCAGGCCGAACGGATAATCGCACTTAAAATCACGCCTATTACAATAGTATGATTTGCTTCATTCGAAAATCAATATTATAATGCTCATTATATTAATCAAAAAATCGTTATTTTGTGAATATTATTAATCATTATAGAGATTAGTCATGTTAATGCCATCATTGCAGCGTTTGTTAGCTGAACTTGGAGAAAATATTCGTCTTGCTAGGTTACGGCGGCGATTTTCTACTACTTTAATTGCTGAACGAGCTGGTATTTCACGTAATACTTTGCGAGCTATTGAGCGCGGCGATCCTAGAGTGTCTTTTGGGGCATATGTGATGGTTTTGTTTTGTCTTGGACTTGAGCAGGATTTAAAGCAATTAGCTCGGGATGATGAGCTTGGTCGAAAATTACAAGATCTGCAATTGACTATCAAAAAACGTGCTCCACGTCGGATGAGGCCTGCAAAACCTTCGGAAAGTAGTAATCATGAGTAGAGTAGGCGTAAAGCAAATCGAGGTTTATGCACATTGGCAAGGCATGCTGAAACCAGTATTGATGGGTATTTTGCATGTAATGCAATCTAGAGGTAAAGAGATTTTTGCGTTTGATTATGATGCAGCATGGATTAAGAATAATAATAGACATATATTAGATCCATCCTTGCAATTAGTGACCGGATTGCAATATGCAACTTTAAAACAAGATAATTTTGGGTTATTTCTTGATTCTTCGCCTGATCGTTGGGGGCGTGTATTGATGCGACGTCGTGAAGCTCAGCTAGCTCGTGAAGAAAATAGACCAGAACGAATGCTTTTGGAGTCAGACTATTTATTAGGTGTATACGATGAACATAGAGCCGGTGCTCTACGCTTTCGCATAGATGGCCCATTCCTTGATAATAATAAAGCTTACGCCTCACCACCATGGGCTGCCATGCGCGAATTAGAACACGCGAGTCTTGAATTAGAAAAAGAACATGCGGAAAAAAATCCTAATTATGCAAAGTGGCTTGCGCTTTTAATTTGTCCCGGTGCATCTTTAGGTGGAGCTAGGCCTAAAGCAAGTATTATTGATGAACAAGGTCATCCATGGATCGCTAAGTTTCCAAGTGCTCATGATTCTTATGATATTGGAGCCTGGGAGCATCTTGTTACAATACTGGCACGTAAGGCAAATATAGAAGTTCCGGAAACACAATTGCGAAAATTTTCGCATGTAAATCATACGTTTTTAAGTAAGCGTTTTGATAGAAGCAAAACAGGTGAGCGTATCCATTTTGCATCAGCAATGACACTTTTACAAAGGCAAGATGGTGATGATGCATCAACTGGAACTAGTTATCTTGAAATTGCAGAATTTATAATGCAATATGGCTCTCAACCTGATAATGATCTTGAACAATTGTGGCGCAGAATTGTGTTTAATATTTGTGTTTCCAATGTGGATGACCATTTGCGAAATCATGGTTTTATCCTTGAAGAAAATGGTTGGCGGTTATCTCCCGCATATGATATGAACCCAGTGCCTAATGCTTATGGGTTGAAGTTAAATATTTCAGAGTCAGATAATGCATTGGATCTAACGTTAACTAAAGAGGTTGCGCCTTTGTTTCGCATTAATCAAACTAAAGCAGATTCTATTATAAAAGAGGTTAAGGATTGTGTCCAAACTTGGCGTGATGAAGCCACACGGCTTAAAATTTCGTTTTCTTCTCAAGAATTTATCAAAAGTGCTTTTATTTAAAATTTCTGTTTGTTGACAGTTTCCGCTTCTTTATGGACGATTAAAGTAGTAATTTTTTTGTTTATACATCCTAAAATTGCATTTTCAACCAAAAAACAAAAAAATGAAAAGAATAATTGACCATAGTTAGGTCAGCAATAGAAGCATTGTTGAATTTCACAAAAAATATTTACTAGCTGGTGTGCATTTATATCAATTGTTCTTGCCTAAAGGTATATGTAAATCTGCTGTCGCGCCGTCTATTACAGGAAACAACAGGCTATAAGGTACTCGCCAACTCTCGCCATTGCTTAAGTGAATCAGGGCTTTCTTTGGGTTAAGTTTTTCAATAACACCATATATGTCATACCCAAATTTGGAATGCCAGCCAACATTATCCCCAACTCGCAACGCCGCTTTATCCAATCCAGAAGAGTTTTTTAGAGTTCTAATATGTATATCGAGGCCTTGTAGATTAATTAAACAAAATTTTATATTCCATTTTCTACCGTCATGCGTATTAACCACAGATACCCACGTTTTCCTTATGTGCTCAATGGTAGCTTCAACCAAAACATTTTTGTCGCTACATAAATAAGAAACTTTCATTCCGATACGTAACTGTTTTTTAATTGCTTCATTTCTTTCAGGATCATTTAATTTTTGATTAATAGCAGCCTGTAATCTATTCAGCTCAAATAAAGACCACGGGGCCAATTGTTCTAAAATAACATCGAAATCTATCACAATTGCTTTCCTTTCATTTACACATGCAGCATCTTTTACATGACGCCATGAATAGTTGGAATAGATAATATCAAAATACAGTTTTTATGTCATATTTAAATGACGCGCCCTTCGGCTCTCGAACCACCGACACCTTGGTTCGAAGCCTTGTGCTCTAGTTTGAAAATATTTATAAATCAATACCTTGCGAAACGTCAAATTACAGAAAAACGGCCTAAAACTGCCTAGAACGGTGTAGCACTGCCACAGTTGAGACACGTTTTGGTCACAGTAAAAATTTGTACAGTTTGTTTTATCTAAACAATATCCTGGGTTGTCCATGTTATGTCCGAGTTGTATCCAACATTCAGTCTAATCCAGATGAAGCCAACTAAAAAATCTTGGCAACTCATTCCAGAATGAATCAAATGATGGTAATGATTGCAATTGATGTGATAATTGAACATCCCACCCAGCACGACATACAGATTCATATACAATAAGATCCCTGTATTCAGGCACTTTTATTTTTTTGAACTCACATTTTTTATCCAATATATCATATACTTTTTTGGCTAGATTTTTGGATTCAGGTCTTCTATAAAAATTTATGACATCATATAGATCTCTTGGTCGTGCACGTTCAGCAAGTGCTCTCGTTTTTTCAGCAAACAATTCAACGTATGAGTAACATAAGATTTCTACATTTTGCAATAAAGCGTCTGAATATTGGTGCTTAAGGCGATTGTACACAGGAGTATCTACAATAATTTCTGTTGCGGTCAAATCAAGCTTGATTTTTGGCAGTTGTCGATCAGAAATTGGTGCAATTGGACCACGATAATAAATCTTGCCTTGGCAAGAGCCATCTTTGTAGCGATCAAAAATTATTTTTTCAATGGGTAATTCTATGCCTGCATTTTCATACAGCCAATGTGCTATTTCTGCAAATATGTTCCTCAAGAGATTAATATCCAACAGACTATCATCCACTAGGGTAAAATCCAGATCTTCTGAAAAACGATATGATTCAAAATAGCATTTTTTTAAACAAGTTCCACCTTTGAATATCCAATTATTACGTAATTTTTCATGTTTATTGATCCCGGCCAATAACCAACCCAGCACATAATCCTTTTCTACTACTTGAGGTGAGAGTTTATTGGTAGAGGCAATATTTAATAATGCTGGTTTTGAAATCACGTGATAATCCTATATTTGTATATGCTCTGGAACACGTAGTCCCCAAATGGTATGAATTTTTCCTGTTTTTATTGATGGATCCAGGTCTATGATGCCACGAGTTACACGATCTTGGCACAGCCTTACCAGCTCATCTTCTTTTTGACCAATAGTAGCATATAGATAACCTAATCTTTTAAATACAGCACCGATATTCATTTTCGAAGCATATTCGATCAAATGTTTTGATGAAAAATGATCACTTTTTAAATATTCTTTAAAACAATCGATGACATGTTGCATGCCTCCACCAAGCATTGGATCATAGAGAATATCAATGATGGTTTTATGCGGATCGGACACTAACACTTTTTTATTTTTTTTCCATAGAGTATTTGTGCCAAAATTCAATTTTTTTGGTATATGTGTTAATAAAAAAGGGGTGTGGTGTATATCTTGTTTTTTTTGTATGGCGGTACGCTCAGTCAAAACACAAATATCATTAAATATCTGCTCTGTAAAATCCCAATACTCTGTAGCAGTCCATCCCCCTATATAACAAGGAGAATAAAGCGTAGAAGCCAATAACCATGGTTCTTCAAATGCTTGTTGAACATTGATAGCATCGATAGGGATAATCAGGTACAGCCCTCGTTTGGGATGAGTTAACCATCCTTGGGTGACCCAACGAGATAATACTTTAGATGTTGCAACATTTGATAAATCTAATACTTTTGCGGCCTCAGCAATTGTTAGAATCTCACCAACCTCACGTAGTAATTTTCCTATTTGTTCTTTAGGCCTTGAATAATTTTTCATAATATACACTATAGGTTATATAGTTCATTATAATGATGAACTATATTTATTATACTATAATAATGCTTGATTTAAAATATAGTATATACTAAATAGTTCTCTAAAAACATGAATTTATCATATTATAATGTAATATTTCTATCTCAAATGTGCCATGACAATGGTCAGGGCACTTTATTAAAATCAAATTTTCTAAGTAGATAATAAATGGGTTAATAATAATCAAAATGTATCATAAATAAAAACTCGACACACCTATCGCAACACGATGTTTTTGCATGTTAAGTTATTGATTGCAATAACATTAATAATAAAAACCAGTAGCATTTTTTGCAAAAAAACTGGTGTAGTAGTGATTCACAGAGTGATGCATGTAATTGACTGATTTTACATTAATTTTTAATAAATTGAGCCATAGCTTACATCACTATTGAATCATCGCGGTAAAAGGCCAAATAAATATCAATCATCATCGGAACCACGATTTGGAGAAGGAGATCTACGATGTGTTGTATCCGTTATATCATGGGACGCTTCACGCTGACGAATCTCGACATATTTTTAAACAAAAAAGTTGAAGTGCATATGAAATTATGATCAAATTGAGTTTCTGACGACTTAATAAGGATAAAATCATATGCACAAGCAAGTATTTTGCCAGAAATTATTTGATACTGCACTAGGGACAAGCATTCATAAAGCAAGAAAAAAGTGTTTGTCACGATTTATAGGAGATTTATTAGATTATGATGTGAATTTAAGTGTTACAGAAATAGGGAAAAAGCTTAGTTCATCAACCACAGTTAAAAGTAAGATCCAAGCGGCTAACTATCTAATAGGCAATAAAAAACTAGAGTGTATTATTTTACTTGACCACATCACCTTTGCATGAGTTACAACAACTGGGTGGGTGGTCAAACTACGAAATGGTGTTGCGATATGCACATCTTTCAAGTGACCATCTTAGGGTGGCTGCAGAACGTGTTTAGACACGTTTTGGTCACAGTAACTTGGTTTTTTGGGCACAAACTAGAGCTAAGTCCTTGATTTAAATGGCGCGCTCGGAGGGACTCGAACCCCCGACACCTTGGTTCGAAGCCAAGTACTCTATCCAGCTGAGCTACGAGCGCAT
>CAZADN010000080.1:0-9294 GCA_964483895.1 uncultured Legionellaceae bacterium | reverse complement strand
GTCGTAAAGTTATTGATGGCCCTGTTACTGAAGATATTGAATATTTATCAGCGATTGAAGAAGTTGATCAATATATCGCTCAATCTAATATACCATTGGATAAGAACGGCAAAATCACAGCGGATTTAGTCCCATGTAGACATCAAAATGAGTTTTCATTGACTACTCCTAATAATATTAATTATATGGATATCTCGCCAAAGCAGATAGTGTCAGTTGCAGCCTCATTAATTCCGTTTCTTGAACACGATGACGCGAACCGCGCATTGATGGGTTCAAATATGCAACGTCAAGCAGTTCCCACTCTACGTGCAGAAAAGCCGCTAGTTGGTACAGGAATGGAAAGAACAGTTGCCTCCGACTCAGGTGTATCAGTAGTTGCAAGACGTGGTGGGGTAATTGATTTAGTAGACGCATCGCGTATAGTTGTGCGAGTTAATGATAGCGAAACTAAAGCTGGTGAAACAGGTGTTGATATTTATAATTTGACTAAATACTTCAGATCGAATCAGGACACTTGTATTAATCAAACACCAATTGTTGGGACTGGTGATATAATTTCTAAGGGTGATATCTTAGCTGATGGTCCATGTACGGATTTAGGTGAGCTTGCACTTGGTCAAAACCTACTTGTTGCTTTCATGCCTTGGAACGGATACAACTTTGAGGATTCGATTCTTATTTCGAATAGAATCGTTGAAGATGATAGATTTACTACTATTCACATTGAAGAGCTCACTTGTATTGCTCGAGATACTAAATTGGGTAGTGAAGATGTGACTGCGGATATACCTAGCGTATCAGAGTCAGCATTGTCTAATTTAGATGCATCAGGCGTAGTTTATATTGGCGCAGAAGTTAGAGCTGGAGATATATTAGTTGGTAAAGTAACACCAAAAGGCGAAACACAATTAAGTCCTGAGGAAAAACTTTTACGAGCGATTTTTGGTGAGAAAGCATCTGATGTAAAAGACACTTCTCTAAGAGTACCATCTGGAATGAATGGTACAGTCATTGATGTCCAAGTATTTACACGTGATGGCCTTGAAAAAGATGAAAGAGCTAAAGCTATAGAAGAAGAGCATTTAGCGCGCGTACGTAAAGACTTAGTAGATGAACGTCGTATTCGTGAAAAAGATATTTATCACCGTGTTTATTCTATGCTTATTGATAGTGTTGCAGCTGGTGGACCGAAAGGCTTAAAACCTGGCTCAAAAATTACTGCTGATTATTTAGATAAGCTTGAAAAAGAAAAGTGGTTTGAAATAAGACTCGAAGATGATGCGATTAGTCAACAGCTTGAAAAATCTTCTAAACAATTAGAGTTATTGTCAAAAGATATTGAAAAACGCTTTAATGTAAATCGTAAAAAGATCTTACAAGGAGATGATTTAGCTCCTGGTGTTCTTAAGATTGTTAAAGTGTATCTTGCAGTTAAAAGAAGAATTCAACCTGGCGATAAGATGGCAGGACGTCACGGTAATAAAGGTGTTGTTTCATTAGTAGTGCCAGCTGAAGATATGCCATATATGGAAGACGGAACACCTGTTGATATAGTTCTAAATCCACTTGGGGTACCTTCGCGTATGAATATTGGTCAGGTGTTAGAGACTCATTTAGGCTTAGCAGCTAAAGGGTTAGGAAATAAAATTTCTAAAATGCTTGATAATGAAGTAGCAATGAATGAACTTCGAAACTTCTTAACTAAAATTTATAACCATGATGGCGTTAATAGAGTTGATATTTCTACTCTTAACGATGATGATGTTAAAGAGCTTGCCAAGAATTTACGTAAGGGTGTGCCAATGGCAACTCCTGTGTTTGATGGCGCAAGTGAAGAAGAAATCAAATCTATGTTAGAGTTAGCAGAATTACCATTAAATGGAAAAACAACGTTAATCGATGGTAGAACAGGTAGAAAGTTTGATAACCCGGTAGCCGTTGGTTACATGTATATGTTGAAACTAAACCACTTAGTTGATGACAAAATGCATGCGCGTTCTACAGGCTCTTACAGTTTAGTTACTCAGCAACCACTAGGTGGTAAAGCTCAGTTTGGTGGTCAGCGTTTTGGTGAGATGGAAGTTTGGGCTCTGGAAGCGTATGGGGCTGCTTATACTTTACAAGAAATGCTAACTGTAAAATCAGATGACGTGGGTGGTAGAACCAAGATTTACAAGAATATTGTAGATGGTGACCATCGTATGGACCCTGGTATGCCTGAATCATTTAATGTATTACTTAAAGAGATTCGCGCACTTGGTATCGATATAGAATTGGAACACGACTAGAATCTGCAACCCAGGTCTACTATGCTGGACAAGATTAGATGTTTTTCTGTGGTCCGCTGCTCACATACTTGTGTATGCAGCGCTGCGGTCCTCGAAAATCATCTAATCTTATCTCAGCCTAGCGACCTGGCTAGCAGATTCATCGGGCAAAGTAATTATTAATTTCTTGAAGTGTGTAAACTACGCACTTCTACATGACCATTTTTGGAGGCAATAACGTGGCTATAGTACCAAATGTAGACAACGATTTTGTAATGAAAGCGCCTATTATGGGTGATTTGCTTGGTATGCTGAAACAACAGGGTCATAATGAAGAGTTTGATGCTATTAAAATTGGATTAGCATCACCTGAGATGATTCGATCATGGTCATATGGCGAAGTTAAAAAGCCAGAAACTATAAATTACCGTACTTTCAAACCAGAAAGAGATGGTCTTTTTTGTGCTAAAACTTTCGGACCAGTAAAAGACTATGAATGTCTATGTGGTAAGTATAAACGCTTGAAACATCGTGGCGTAGTATGTGAAAAATGCGGTGTAGAACTAGCACTTGCTAAAGTAAGACGTGAACGTATGGGTCATATCGAATTAGCAAGCCCAGTTGCACATATATGGTTTCTCAAATCTCTACCATCCCGTATTGGCTTATTGCTTGATATGACTTTAAGAGATATTGAAAGAGTTCTATATTTCGAAGCATTTGTAGTTGTTGACCCTGGTATGACAACCCTTGAAAAAGGTCAACTGTTAAATGATGAAGTATATCTTGATGCGATGGAGCAGTATGGTGATGAATTTGATGCACGTATGGGTGCTGAAGCTATTCGTGACTTATTAGCTGAAATAGATCTAGAACAAGAAATCAAAAATTTAAGAGAAGAGTTACCAGTTACTACATCTGAAACAAAAATTAAGAAAATTACTAAAAGATTAAAACTTTTAGAAGCATTTTATGATTCTGGCAATAAACCAGAATGGATGATAATGAGTGTTCTTCCAGTATTACCACCAGATTTACGTCCTTTAGTACCTTTGGATGGTGGAAGATTTGCAACATCAGATCTGAATGATTTATATAGACGAGTAATTAACCGTAATAATCGTCTCAAAAGATTACTTGAGCTAAATGCGCCAGACATTATTGTTAGAAACGAAAAGCGCATGTTACAAGAGTCTGTTGATGCGTTACTTGATAATGGCCGAAGAGGTCGTGCAATAACAGGAACAAATAAACGTCCTTTAAAATCTTTAGCAGATATGATTAAAGGTAAACAAGGTCGCTTTAGACAAAATCTACTAGGTAAACGCGTAGATTACTCTGGTCGTTCTGTTATCGTGGTAGGGCCTACATTAAAATTACATCAATGTGGTTTGCCTAAGAAAATGGCATTGGAATTATTTAAACCTTTTATATTTAGTAAGTTAGAATTCCGAGGACTAGCATCTACCATTAAAGCTGCTAAAAAAATGGTTGATAGAGAAGAGCCAGTTGTATGGGACGTTTTAGAAGAAGTAATTCGCGAGCATCCAGTTCTTCTTAACCGCGCGCCAACACTTCATCGTTTAGGTATTCAAGCATTTGAGCCGGTTTTAATTGAAGGTAAGGCAATTCAGTTGCATCCTTTGGTATGTACAGCCTATAACGCTGACTTCGACGGTGACCAAATGGCGGTACACGTACCACTTACCATTGAAGCGCAGTTGGAAGCAAGATCTCTTATGATGTCTACAAACAATATATTGTCACCTGCAAGTGGTGAGCCGATAATTGTACCTAGTCAGGACGTTGTATTAGGTTTGTATTATTTAACGAGACATCGTGCTAATGCTCAAGGTGAAGGTCGTGTTTTTGCAAGCACTGATGATGCGCTTAGCTGGTATGAAAATGGATTTGTTGATTTGCATGCTAAAATTAAAATTCGCATGGAATATGAAAATGGCAAATCAAGTTTTGTTGATACCACAGTTGGCCGTGCCATATTGTCGCAAATCCTACCTAAAGGTATGGAGTATGCGCAAATAAACAAAGTTATGACTAAAAAAGCAATTTCGAAAGTTCTTGATAATTGTTACCGTACTTATGGTCTTAAAGCATCAGTTATATTTGCCGATCAGTTAATGTATACAGGGTTTAAATACGCAACCCGTGCTGGTGCATCTATTGGTGTTGATGATATGGAAATTCCTGCTGATAAGGCTGCTATCATTAACAAAGCAGATAATGAAGTACGTGAAATTGAATCACAATTCCGCTCAGGTTTAGTTACAAATGGCGAACGATATAATAAGGTAATTGATATATGGTCGCGTACCAGTGAAATGGTTGCTAAGTCGATGATGGCTAATATTGCAACGGAAGAAGTTGTTGCTAAAAATGGTGAAACAATTACCCAAGACTCATTTAATCCAATCTTCATGATGGCTGATTCAGGAGCGCGGGGTTCTGCTGCTCAGATAAGACAGTTAGCTGGTATGCGCGGTCTGATGTCTGCACCGGACGGTTCGATTATTGAAACGCCAATTACGGCAAACTTCCGCGAAGGTCTAAACGTATTCCAATACTTTATTTCAACTCACGGAGCGCGCAAAGGTTTGGCGGATACAGCGTTAAAAACAGCGAATTCTGGTTATTTAACCAGACGTTTAGTTGACGTTGCACAAGACGTGGTAATTACCGAATTAGACTGCGGAACCGAAAATGGCATACTAATGCAACCATTAATTGAAGGTGGTGATATAGTTGAACCGTTGCATGAGAGAGTATTAGGTAGAGTTGTAGCTACTGATACATATTTACCAAATTCTAAAGAGCCAGTAGTTAAGGCCGGTACATTGTTAGACGAAGAATGGGTAGAAAAATTAGAAAATATGAGCGTAGACCAAGTCTATGTACGTTCACCTATTTCTTGTGAAACTCGTTACGGTTTATGTGCTAAATGTTACGGACGTGATTTAGCTAGAGGACATTTAGTAAATACTGGTGAAGCAGTGGGTATTATAGCTGCACAGTCAATCGGTGAGCCTGGAACACAGTTAACGATGCGTACATTCCATATCGGGGGTGCGGCATCTAGATCTACAGCTGCTAATAACATCCAAATCAAAACTAAAGGTGTTATAAGACTTCACAATATTAAAACTGTTAAACATGAGAATGGTAACTTAGTTGCAGTATCAAGATCAGGTGAGGTAACTATCCTTGATGATTTTGGACGTGAAAGAGAAAGATATAAGTTACCATATGGTGCGGTTTTATCTGTACACGATGAGTCTCATGTTGAAGCAGGACAAGTTATTGCAACTTGGGATCCGCATACTCATCCTGTTATTTCAGAAGTAAGTGGTAATTTAAAGTTTGTTGATTTAGTAGAAGGTATTACTATGAATCGTCAAACTGATGAGTTGACCGGACTTAGCAATATTGTAGTAACGGATGCTAAACATCGCGGCGTAAACGTTGGTAAAGACTTAAGACCAATGGTAAAACTAGTTGCAGAGAATGGTGATGAAGTATACTTAGCAGGTACAAATATACCGGCTCAATATTACTTACCTGTAGATGCGATTATTAATTTCGAAGATGGTGCGAAAGTAGGTGTGGGTGATGTCATTGCGAGAATACCTCAAGAAAGAACAAAAACAAGAGATATTACCGGGGGTCTACCTCGCGTTGCAGACCTTTTTGAAGCTAGAAAGCCAAAAGACTCAGCAGTAATGGCAGAAGTGTCTGGTATAGTTAGCTTCGGAAAAGAAACCAAAGGTAAACGCCGCTTAGTAATTACAGGTACAGACAATCATATTTATGAAGAATTAATACCTAAATGGCGTAACATTTCAGTGTTTGAAGGGGAACATGTATCTAGAGGTGAAACTATAGCTGATGGTCCTCCAAATCCACATGATATTTTACGTTTATTAGGAGTAGGTGCACTTGCTAACTACATAGTAAATGAAGTACAAGATGTGTATCGTTTACAAGGCGTAAAAATAAACGATAAGCATATTGAAACTATTGTTAGACAGATGTTACGTAAAAGGATAATAACGGAAGTTGGTGACTCTAGGTTCTTAGTAGGAGAACAAATAGAAGAAATATCAATGTTAGAAGAAAATGATAAACTTCTAGCAGAAGATAAGATGCCAGCGGGCGGAGTACCTATATTGTTAGGTATAACAAAAGCTTCCTTAGCTACAGAATCGTTTATTTCAGCCGCATCCTTCCAGGAAACGACTAGAGTATTAACAGAGGCTGCAGTTAGTGGTAAAGCCGATAATTTGCGTGGTTTGAAAGAGAATGTTATGGTAGGTCGCTTGATTCCAGCTGGAACTGGCTATAGCTACCATCAGACCAGGAAATTAAAAAGAAGTAAAGCGAATAGTATGCATCATCAGACGCACAAGGTTACAGCAACTGATGCTGAACATGCATTATCTGAAGCATTGAATGCAGATAGTAATACTAATAGAAAACCAGCATCAGATGATGCTAGCTCTATAAGCGCTGAATAAGGATCTGTATTTACATTTACTATGTTGATGCAAGATGTTTAGATCTTCGATTGCTATAGGCTCATTTTAAAGTATATGAGCATAAGCAAGTAGAAGATATAAGCATTTTGTTCAGCATAGTAGAATATGAAGATTGATTCTAAAAATTGAAGTCGATAGGGGCTTGACAACGATATGATTTATATCATAGAATCCGGCCTCTTTATATTTATAAATTATACATAAAGTTTGGAGTTATAATACATGGCTACTATTAATCAATTAGTAAGAAAGCCTCGTGTACGCGCAAGAAGAAAGAGTAACGTACCTGCGCTACAGTCATGCCCACAACGCAGAGGTGTATGTACGCGTGTGTATACAACAACACCTAAAAAACCTAACTCAGCGATGCGTAAGGTTGCTCGTGTACGCTTAACTAACGGTTTTGAAGTTTCATCATACATTGGTGGTGAAGGCCATAATTTGCAGGAGCACTCAGTTGTTTTAATACGTGGTGGTAGGGTAAAAGATTTACCAGGTGTTAGATATCATACAGTGCGAGGAAGTCTAGATACTTCTGGAGTAAATGACCGTAAACAAGGTCGCTCTAAGTACGGGACTAAAAAACCAAAAGATAAGAAATAAATATATTGTAGGAAATCGATATGCCAAGAAGAAGAGAAGTACCTAAAAGAGAAATACTGCCAGATCCTAAATACCATAGTGAATTGCTAGCTAAGTTTATTAATGTGTTGATGGTAAGTGGTAAAAAATCAGTTGCTGAAAGAATCATTTATGGCGCTCTAGAAATATTAGAAGAACGTGTCAAGAAGATTAAAAAAACTGACGCCGATGATACCGATGGTGATAGCGGTCGTACGGGTGCAGCTGCTGTTTTACATTATTTCGAACAAGCTTTAGATAATGTTCGTCCATCAGTTGAAGTTCGTTCACGTCGTGTAGGTGGAGCAACTTACCAAGTTCCTGTTGAAGTACGTTTGGATAGAAGTATCGCCTTAGGTATGCGCTGGATAGTTAAGTCATCAAGAGACCGTGGCGAAAAAGGTATGATGCTAAGATTAGCAGGCGAACTGTTAGACGCAGTGCAAAATAAAGGCGCAGCAGTTAAGAAAAAAGAAGAAGTTCATAGAATGGCAAAAGCAAACCAACCGTTTGCTCATTTCCGTTGGAACTAATGTATTAATCTGATAACAAATAAAGAGGAGCATTGCGTGTCAACAACACCTTTAGAACTGTACCGTAATATTGGTATTGCCGCACATGTCGATGCTGGCAAAACCACTACAACAGAACGAGTACTATTCTATACTGGCACATCGCACAAGATTGGTGAAGTACACGATGGTGCTGCTACTATGGACTGGATGGTTCAAGAACAAGAGCGTGGGATTACGATAACATCAGCTGCAACCACATGCTATTGGTCAGGTATGGACAATCAATATCCTAAGCATCGTATCAATATTATCGATACACCAGGACACGTAGACTTCATGATTGAAGTTGAGCGATCCTTGAGAGTATTGGATGGTGCAGTTGTCGTATTTGACTCTGTCTCAGGTGTTGAACCACAATCCGAAACAGTTTGGAGACAAGCTGATAAATATGGTGTCCCACGTATCGTTTTTGTTAATAAAATGGATCGTATGGGTGCTAACTTTATTCGCGTGGTGGAACAGATTAAAAAACGTTTAGGCTCTAATCCAGTTGTTGTTCAGTTGCCAATTGGAGCGGAAGACTCATTTGTTGGTGTTATTGATTTAATTAAAATGAAAGCTATTCAATGGGATGAAGCAAGTCGTGGTATGCAGTTTAACTACACTGAAATTCCAGCGAATATGAAGGAAGAATGCCTCAAATACCATAACGCTTTAATCGAAGCTGCTGCTGAAGCATCTGAAGAATTGATGGATAAGTACTTAGAACAAGGTACTTTATCTGAGAAAGAGATTAAGCATGGTTTAAGAGTTCGAACAATTAATAACGAAATAGTTACAGTATTTTGTGGTTCAGCTTTTAAAAATAAAGGTGTTCAAGGTGTGCTTGATGGAGTAGTTGATTATTTACCTTCTCCAATTGACATTCCACCAGTTAAAGGTGTTGATGAAGATGGCGAAGAAAGCTCGCGCAAAACTTCATATGATGAACCTTTCTCTGCACTTGCATTTAAGATTGCGACGGATCCATTCGTTGGTACTTTAACATATTTTAGGGTATATTCAGGCGTGTTGAAGTCTGGAGATTCAGTATATAACCCTGTTAAAGATAAAAAAGAACGTATCGGTCGTATTTTACAGATGCATGCTAACTCTCGAGAAGAAATTAAAGAAGTTAGAGCAGGCGATATAGCTGCAGCAGTAGGGCTCAAAACAGTAACTACTGGTGATACTCTTTGTGATGTAAATAATTTGATTACATTAGAAAGAATGGACTTTCCAGATCCAGTAATTGAAGTAGCTGTTGAGCCAAAAACAAAAGCTGACCAAGAAAAAATG
>CAZADN010000079.1:0-9327 GCA_964483895.1 uncultured Legionellaceae bacterium | reverse complement strand
TAGGAGATAGAAGTGGCTGGTCCAGCGATAAATATTCGAGTTAAGTCTCCTCAGAAGTTATTGATTGATAAGGCGGCTAAGTTATTAAATAAAACGCGATCTGAGTTTATGTTGGAGTCCGCGTGTAATGAGGCGATGAATGTTCTTTTAGATAGAAGGCTATTTATACTTGATGACTCACAGTTTGAAGTATTTACTAAGTTGTTAGATTCCCCTGTTACAAAAAATCATGAGTTAAATAGTTTGTTGGATTCTAAAAGCCCATGGGAAAAATAGCGCCACCTGAGCTTTTAACTAAAGATCATTTAATATCGTCTTTTGATTCAGGCGATTTGTCTCTTAATACTTGGTTACGTAAAAATGGATTGAAAAATCAAGAAACAGGAGCGTCTAGAACTTTTGTTGTGCACATTAATAATACTGTAGTTGGTTATTATTGTTTAGCAACTGGTAGTGTCATGCATCATCAGTCACCTGGTAAAATAAAAAGAAATATGCCAAATCCTATACCAATAATAGTTCTTGGAAGACTCGCTGTTGATATAACTGTGCAAAATCAGGGAATTGGGAAGGGATTGCTTAAAGATGCTTTATTGCGTACAAAAATAGTGTCGTATGATGCTGGAGTTAAAGCGTTGTTAGTTCATGCTCTATCCCTTAATGCATGTAATTTTTATAAAAGATTTGGTTTTATAGAATCACCGATTGATGAAATGACCTTGATGTTGTCTCTTTAATTAACTTTACGTATTTTTATATAACTGAATTCAAGTGGGAGTAATTTTATTGCGGAAGTCAGGTGATTACTATAGTTCTTCCGTAGGCCATGACTAGGATAGTTTATCAATCAATTGATAAACATGATTAAAATAATATAAAGGAATAAAATGTACTGTAGTTTTTTCAAAAGTAACAGTATCAATAAAGTCTTTAGTAATGATAATTCCGTGTGTTGGCATATACGCTTGTAAAAATGAACGATAGCCTCTGGTAATTGTCGCTGTTTGCATTGTTTGATATTTTACTTCTATTGGTAAAAGTTTCTTATCATTTTTATAAATTACAAAATCTACTTCTGCTCCAGCTTTCGTGCGCCAATAGTGTAATGCATAACTTAAGAAATTTTGAGTTAAATATTTGTATAATTCTTGAAAAACCAAACTTTCAACTAATAATCCAGCATCTGTACGCGATGTTAAAACATTAAAATTACGTAACGCAAAATTTCTGAACCCATTATCAATAAAATAGAAAATCGGATTACTAGTTAGCTCTGTGCGTTTATTACCAACAAACGGCGATAAATGTGCTAGCACATAAGTTTGCTCTAATATGGATATATAATGTCTTACATTCGTATTATTAATTTGGCAATCACAAGCTAGTTGATTATAGTTTACTAATTGACCACTCGAATGTGCAATTAATCCAATCATTTTTTGATAAGTATCCGGCATTGAAATTTTTAAAAATTCTATAATATCCTTGTTAATATAGTCTTGATAAATTTGACCTAATAATAATTCTTTATGTGTAGCATCTACTACTTGTGGATAAGATCCAAATAATAATAAATTCTCTAATGAATCTCGCGCATGCCATTCATTAAAACTTAATGGTAAAACCAAAGAAGTAAAGTTTCTGCCTGTTAAGTGCTCTTGCACTTTACTTTTAATTTCTAATTGCGATGATCCTGAAGCGATTAACTTTACTGGCAATGACAAATCAGCAAGAGTTTTTAATAATAAACCAGGATCTTTTAATCGTTGCACTTCATCAATAAAAATAATTGGTGATTCTAAATGAAAATAAGCTAATGCCTCTGATAAAAATAAAGGTGACACTAACCATTCCCGAATACTTTGTAAATCACAGTTAAGATACAATAATTGTTTAAAACGGTTTTGCCGAATTAATTCTTGACTAATATATTTACCTAAAGTTGTTTTACCGGCGCGACGTGGTCCGATAAGTAACAGCCATAAACCATCCCAATCTTTTTTAAGTAAAGTTTCAACTTGATTTCTGCGATGAAACGACGGTAATGATAAAATAGGGATTTCTGGGTTTGATAACCAAGGATTTTGTTGTTGTAATTCTTTTACAAGCTGTAAATTCACTTAATTAACCTTACTCATTTTTAGATATTAATATTTTAGTAGGGTTAATTTTATTAAGCAAATAGATTTTTTGCTTTTGGCAACTAAGTGGATTGATAATGCAAATATTTCAGATTCACAAAGAAAAAAAGTTTGTTATCTAAATGCGCAAAAGCTCTTAAAATTATAGTAAAAATCATACAATAACTAGAATCCATTATTTAGAGATATTACAATAGGAAATTCTATTGTAAAGAAGTTCAAAGTTTTTTGGCAGAGGTTGATGTGAGTGGGATAATGGTATTGTTTGAGTTGTGGGTGTTATTGTTGATTTGTATGCTTATAGGTCGACGTTTGGTTTATTTATTGCCCATGGCTATAAGTAGGGCAATAGGTTTTTATGTCTCACCTGTTGTGGGTATTGCCGCTTTAGTATTAATTGCAACTTTGTATGGATGGCTTATTCCTTTTAATTTTAAAATGACTTTGAGTCTTTGTGTTACGCTTGGATTGTTATCTTTTATATATGAAAAGAAAAAACGTTTGTTGCTAAAAGAATATTTATATATTTGCGGATTTGCAACAATCTGCGCCCTGCCTGTACTTGCGCCAATCTTTAGA
Source organism: uncultured Legionellaceae bacterium (assembly GCA_964483895.1). Lineage (GTDB taxonomy): Bacteria > Pseudomonadota > Gammaproteobacteria > Legionellales > Legionellaceae > 2-12-FULL-35-11. Next base: position 6,607 of record CAZADN010000079.1, on the reverse strand, counting down.
TTTGGTGGTTATAATCCGTTTACTGACATTTTTACATATCTTGCCCAAGCACAGTGGTTACAAGAACATGCTTTTACTGATAAAGTTGTAACGTCAGGTAATTTTCCAGCACTTACCCAAATTGCATTATATCAAGAAACCGGTTCGCGCATGGGGGGGAGTTTTTTACTTGGATTTGTGCAATCACTTTTTAATTTTCAATGGTCTTACTATGCTTATACAGCAACGGTTGCGAGCGCATTAGTGACAGGTTGTTTGGCGTTAGGTGGTATAGTGCGGCATGTTGTGCCAAGTTCGCGCATTGTTATTCTAGCTTTGGCGCTTATTCCAGCATTAATGATGAATGGTTTTATTTACGGGGCAGAATGGGGTTTTTACCCTCAGACATTGGGCTTGTCTTTTGCGCTTGGGGTTTGTGCGATCTTCCCATATTTAACTAAAGTTATTGTTGAGAAAAGCCTTAAGTTTTGGCAAATTTTTCTCTATACATTTCCGGTTGCAATTTGCTTTGCGGCATTATTGTTTGCTTATAATGAGCCATTTCCTGTATTTGTTGCGGGTATTTTTTTATTTGTTATGATAAGTGCATTTACAAATAGAAAAAGTAAAAATTCTCTTAAAAATTTAAGTGTTTTTGTTGCGATATTTGCTATCCAAGTTTTAGTTCTAGTAAATTATGAAGCTATTAGAATATTTATAAATATTTATCAAACATTAACTATTTCCAAAGGTGCTGCAGATATAGGTTGGCCTGTTTTGTGGTCTCCTGTGCAATTTATGGCATTTGCTTTTGGAATGAAATCACCATTTAATCCTGGTAGACCGTTTTCATTTGATTATTTTTATAGTACTTTTTTTGCGGCAATTGTTATTATTGCTGCGTTAGTAACATTAGTTGGTTTTTTGCGTGCTTATCCAAAAAGACGTGAAAGTATTATGTTTTTAGCGTGTATAGAACTAGTGTTGTTTATGTTTTTTATTAAATTTAGATATTTTGCGATTGATAAATCGGCACTTGAAGTAGGCCATACCTTTTTACAATTTAAAATAGCTAAATATATGGCACCATTTTCATTATCTTTACTAGCGATTTTTGCAGCCTTTTGTTATCACAAATCCCGCGAAAAACGTGATTTATTGTTAATTGCATACGGAGTGTTATTTGTAGTTGGGACGTGGTTTCATGTTAAAATATCCGCTAAAAATTACACAAACCACTTTTTAAATTCAGTCGAACAACGTAAAAATCCTTTTGATGTTTTATTAAAATTACGCGAAGCTTTGCAACATATACCATCTAATGAAGTAATTTATGTGGACTTAGGATATGAAAATAGCAAACTAAGGCAGATGGTTGCGTATATATTGTATGATAGAAAGATTGCTAGTGATTATCGTGATGATGGTTATATTTTGGGTAGGCTTCCAGAAAAAGATCGAAATATGTCCAAAGAAGGCGCAATAAAATGTGTGGTTATGTGGTCTGCGGGCGGTGATGGTAATGTGGTTGGACCGTTTTTATTAAAGCCATGTTGAGAAAATTTTTGGGTGGCATCCAAAAATATTAAATATACCTTTTTTCTAGGAGATTCACGGTTAGTTTATTGATAAAGACCATTTATCAATAAATAATATTTGTTTATTGATTTAATTTAAAATCTTTCATGCGTTGGCCACGCCCTAGAATAATTTTATTTCATTGCAAATAAATTGGTATCATCTTGAATTTCAAATAGATATTGTTCATTATTGGCAATGTTAAATTTTTTAATAAATTTTAAATGACCAATATGACATTCATTATTTTTTTTAATTTTAGCTAAGAGTTTTTTTATGAAATAAGTATGAGAACTTAATTGTTCGCGTAAATATGGTTCCATTATCGAGTCATCTAAATTTTCAAGTAATATATATTTGTAATCGTTAGCTAATAGTCTCTTTATAGTCATAGAGTATGGTTCATCTTTAGCGTATCCCCACATAGAACCAAAAGTAAGATTTTTATTCATATTAAGAGTAAAGTATCTTAACGACTCAACTTGATAAGATATCCGATTATTAAATGTTAGATTTTTGTTAATATTATGACTAAGGTTGTTTAAGGATTCTATTTGGTAAGACATATGGTTATTAAACATACTTAGAGAATAAACTGCTATTTTGGTATTCGTAATATCTAGCGAGTTGATAATTTCAATGATTTTTTTATCTTCACTTGGTTCGCTTTGCGGTATGGCGTATTTAAATGGGCCAAACAGATTATTTATAGTGGCATTTATTTTTATTAGGTTGGGATTAGGGTTAATTGTGAAAATTATAGAGAAGACTTGAGTACTTAATATTAATATGAGAATAGATAAATTAAATAAATTAATTTTATCAAATTTTCTAAAAGCAAAAAAGGCAGCAAAAATAATTAATAAAACCATCCCTAAAAAGATCCTACGCACATCACTAATACCAGTGTGTGTATAGACCCATAACATTGGTAAAATTGTTAGAATCAAGACAATTAACCCAACTGATGTATTTTTTATATCCAATTTTTTGGATCTATCTAAAAACAAAGATGCTACACTTAGTGTTAATAGTCCAAAAATAGCTAATTTACCGTAAAATTGAATAATTTCGTAGAAGATTTTTATGATATTTTTATGTAAATTAATTTGATCATTGATGACAGCATCTTGTCCTACAGAGTTATTTATTGCCCAATTCCATAAGTTAAAACCATAATTAAGTAACCAGATGCTAGTAAGTAATGAAATAGGGATTAAAAAAATAAAAAGTTTTGCTTGTTTATTTTCTTTGTATTGTGATTGCTGATATACTTCCCAAGTAAAAATTATACAGAAAGCCCAAATGCTGATGCGCCCTATAATTTCATTGTAATGAAAAAAGTTTGTCGCAAAACAAATTGTTATTGGCAATATGTTAATAAAGACAATGTAGATAATTTTGAGAGTACTAGGCAGTACTTTTTCGGTGTATAGATAATAAAAATAAAGACAAAAACCAGGCGCAAATAAAATAATACTTTCAATTGGTCTGGCTAAAATTGTTAAACTTAATAAAAGCCCAGCCCAAAAAGACATTTTTGCATTCGTTAATGATTGACTCCTGAATAAAGCATTTAAAAAAAGTACAAACCACATATGCCACATGATTTCTGGCATAAATTGAGTGTGAATTGAAAAAATGAATGGAGTTGTAACTATTGTTGTAGCAAGTAGAGCTGAAAATAACGGGCTTATTTTTATACGAAATAACATATAATAAGCATATAGTGTAATGCATTCGATACTAAATAAAAATAAAATAACAGACCATCTGATATTTTCATTAGTTAAAAAAATAAAAGGTGCGGCAAATGCTGAAAATAATATCGGCTTCCCGTCAGTATGGAAGATAAAATTTATGCCGTGTTTTAGTCCTTTCTGAAATGCCTGGTATATTAAATAAGTAATTCTGTAGTGATCACCACCGTCTTCAACAGGAACTCCTTGATTTATAATTTGATAGGCCAAAAATAAAATGAGTGGAATAGACAGGATTCCAAAATTACAAAAGCGTAAAATTATATTCCTTTTCATTAAGTTTTCCTTAGGAAAAGAGGCTTTTTAGGATTATAACATGAGCATTAGGAATTTCAAAGCAATGATGCTAAAAACAGCGTGGACCGCTGTAACTTTGGGTATATATTAGCTCAAACTATGTTATCATATGCAGATAGGAATAAATCGTTAGCAAGGCCAAGATAATTATTATGAGACCAAGATATTTAGATCCCAAAGCGGATGTGGTATTTAAAAAAATATTTGGAGAACATCCAAATTTACTAATTAGTTTTTTAAACGCATTATTACCATTATCAGCTGATGGACAAATTATTGAGTTAACATATTTACAACAAGAACAAATTCCAGTTATACCTGAGTTTAAAAGAACCATAGCAGATGTTAAATGTAAGGACTCACAAGGTAGAGTATTTATTGTTGAAATGCAAATGAACTGGACTGATTGTTTTAAACAACGATTATTATTTGGCGCGAGCCAAGCATTTGTGAAACAGTTAGAAAAAGGCGAAGCATATAGATTATTACAGCCAGTATATGGCTTGGGTATTGTTGCAGATGAATATGATAAAGAGAGCTCTCTTTGGTATCATCATTATCAATTAGTAAAAAAAGGTGATTTTAAGCATAGTGATGTAATCGAACATTTACAGCTTATTTTTATAGAATTACCGAAAATGCCAGTACAATCACCAGATACTAAGAAATTGCGAATACTATGGTTAAGATTTTTACGTGAGATAAATGAGGATACCAAAATAGTTTCGCAAGACTTATTAGATGTACCAGAAATAGCCAAGGCTGTTGCATTAGCTGAAGAATCAGCATACACCCCAAAAGAACTGAATTTTTACGAAAGTTATTGGGATCAGGTAAGTCGAGAAAAGTCTTTAATCTCTGGTGGATATGTTGCTGGAGAAGTTGCCGGTAGAGTTGCTGGTCTTGCAGAAGGAAGAGCGGAAGGTATGGCTGCAGGTGTCGTAGCTGGTAAAGCTGAAGAGGCGTACCGTATTGCTCGTAATATGATGAATCATGGGATAGAGTTGCAGATAGTAGCAGTCAGTACAGGACTCACATTAGATGAATTGCAAGCTTTGCTGAAATCTTGAAATCGGATCTCGTTTTTAAGTTTAGGATAATACGCTAAAAAATTTTGTCTTCCCAAAGTTTCTGAATAAAAGTTTCCCAAGGCAAAATAAAGATGTCATCTTGTTTCATGGCGATAGGATCTTGACTAATTAAATAATATTGCTCGATTTTATGTTCCTCCATCAGTGCACGTAGACCTTTAAGATGTTTGGTTTGAACTTTTTTACAAGTTTTTATTTCAATTGCAATTTTATCTCCAATGATAAAGTCGACTTCATAGCCTTCAACAGTACGCCAAAAATTTATGGGCAACGCTTTTCTTGAGATTATGTTTAATCAGTGATGATTTGCCGATTCCACGTGGCCCGAAAAGAAAATGAGATTTTTTCTCTAACAATGATTTTAGGTTTAGAGTACGTTGTATAAACATAATTTTCCATAAATTTAAAGTGCCACTTTAAATAATAGCATAAAATCTAAAGTGCCACTTTAGATTTTAGATATTTGTTAATTGAGATCTAGACTTTGAAGCAAAAATTGTAGTTATTAATTCTATATCTTCGACTGCATAAGGTTGCATTCTTTCAGGATGCCACATTATGCCAGTAATTTTATATTTTGTATGACTTATAGCTTTAATAAGATTGTCATAAGTTTTAGCCCAAACTATAAATTCAGGATGGTTTTCTTTAGTTCCTAGAGTATGATAGCTGTTAACTATGCGTGGCTCGTTATTTATTAATATAGTTTGTTTGGGACGGACTTGGTTATTAACGGAATGTAGTTGTACGCCATAATATCGTTGAATGGCCTGCATGCCATGACATACTCCTAATAGAGGTAGATTCTTGTTTATAGCGGTTTCTATTAAGAATTTTTCAACGTTATTTCTTTCCTCTGTAGAGTTGCCACCAGTTAATATTATCCCGTCTATGTTTAGTGTTTTTAGTATATTTTGAGCCAGCTCTAAATTATTAGGAATAATAATAGGAATAATTTCACATTTGATTAATAAATCCCACCATTGTTTATCTAGACTATCTCGTTTTTCATAATAAGTTGGTGATTCAGTCACTCTTTGAGTTAGCGCTATTAGTTTCATAATGGGTATACTTTTTTATTACAGGCATCAATAGTTAATTTTCTATGTTTTTTCCATTTATTAAATAGCACTTCTCCAGCGCCAATAACTGCAGGAATACCCATTTCTCCCGCACGGATTGCCATATGCGAATTAACCCCACCATATTGGGTAATGAGACCCTTAATATTATAAGAAAACACCCAATCATAACCAGGGTCTGCGTTTGGTATCATAAAAATACTATTTTCTAATTTAGATCTATCCGTATTAGCAAAAGTTGTAAGGCCGGTCGCTTGTTTTTGGGTAATAAAGTTAGGCAAAGTATCTGGGAAATGAAAACACCATACATCATTTGCGTTAATTATTAGCGGAGGCATAGAAATGGCTTGTGTAATTAAATATTGTTTTCGACCTTGAAGAATAGATGCTTTTAATTGTTCTCCTGGTTCGATGCTAGTGCTATATAAGTGTGAGATTATATCAATATTTAGGTAGCTACAATCGTCTTTATTAAATCCGTAATTATGTGCGTATTTTCCAAGTAATTTAAGAAAATCGCTGATGCTGCGGGTAAAAATAAATTTTGAGTATTCTCTGGACTCAATAGCCATTTTTATAAATTCCAAGAGTTCTAAAACTGAAATATTTAAACCATCACCATCGATTTTTTCTTGAATCTTTCTAAGTTGTTCAATACCAATTGTGAAATTAGACCTATGATTGGTTTCGTTTGTTATGAATTTATTATTTTCTTTAGAAAAATATAATTTAGGCTCTTCATCATATCTTGGTGACAGAATATCGTATGTTCCAGGGCGTAGGTGTCCGTAGATTGTTAAGAATTCATCTTGTGACATAT